>NZ_JASEWO010000354.1:0-1283 GCF_030024295.1 Pantoea sp. Pa-EAmG | reverse complement strand
TCTGTAATCGCACCAGAACCGAGCATACCGGTAGACGGACCAAAATCATCGTAAGCATGAGTAATCTCAGTGCGAGTTGATGCCGATAGATCAATATTAAGTATGAACTCGTCAGTCCAGCCGCTACTATCATTGGCTCGGAACTCCCAGGTACCGGCACTCAGCGCCGGATTCGGTGTCCAGCTCCAGCGGCTACCGTCCATCACTGCGTTGCCTGCATCGATCCATTCGCCTTTATCATTTCGATACTGGATTCTCACCGTGCTACCTGCTGGTGCGTTACCGCAAAGCTCTGGTGTGGTGTCATCAGTCAGTCCGCCACTTTTCAATTCGCCAGTTGCATTGCCGACATTATCTATTGCGTGAGTGATTTCCAGAATGGCGCCGGGATCGGGCGGGGTTGAGCCATCTTTTCCGATGATGATACTAAAAGCATCCGAAACCTCACCCTCACGCACCTTACCGGCAAAGGTTTCACTCGCCACCAGCGTTAAATCATGCTGGCCGTCGGTGAGGTCAATTTCTGGCTCGATCTTCCACATCCCGGTATTTTCATCCGCTTTGGCGCTGCCGATAACCGTATCATCTTCCTTCAGGTAAACAATCACGCCTTTTTCCGCGATACCGGTCAGGGTGGGGCGGCGGTCGTCGGTCATCTTGCCAGAATCGAAGCTGCCGGTGATGTCACCCTGATCGTCGTACATGTTCAGCAGCGTCGGCGCTGCTGGCGGCGTGGTATCAACAATCAGCGTACGCAGACTGGGCGTACTGACGTTGCCGGCCTTATCAACCGACTGGAAAGACATGTTGTAGTAACCATCCTCCAGCGGCGTTGCAGGTGTCCAGCTCCAGTAGCCGTTGGCAGGGTCGATATCTACCGTAAAGGTCTCTTTGCCGACGGTAATCAGCATGGTGCCGCCCTTACCGATTTCTGAATTTGCATAGCCAAAAAACGTGGGGGTGTTGGTGTCGCGCTCGAGGTATTTCACCTCTTCATAATTGAACAGTTCCATGGAGATTATTCCTGTGTTTTTTTACGTCGGGTCCACCGCAGCGAGGGCCGCTGCGCCTTGTTACAAAGAGCGCATTTTGTAATAGATGATGTAACACGCCGTATGAGATACGTCCCGAAGGGAGAAAAATCCGAACGGATTAAAAACAGAGGAAAAGGAGAAGTTGATGCCGTGCTGCGCGCACGGCATCGGGGGATTACACCAGCTCGATTTTCACGCCGTCCTGCACCAGCAGTTCCGCGTCGCCGTGGCTGAACACGTGGTACTGGT
>NZ_JASEWO010000353.1:0-1283 GCF_030024295.1 Pantoea sp. Pa-EAmG | reverse complement strand
TGGTTGCAGACGCCTTCAAGTATAGTGGTTTTTCGTTAAGAGGCTTTATAACCCTCTCTGTTCGTGCTAGATAATGGCAGTTATCAGTGACAGACACTCCCAGCACCGGCAGTTATCAGGCGGGAACGTTATTTCGTCCCCTGCCCTTGCTGTCTATCAATAAGCGCCGTCGCGTTTGAGTACCACGCCGACCGTCTTAAACAGAATCGCGATGTCATTCCACAGCGACCAGTTTTTGACATACCACGAATCGAAATAGACGCGCGTCTCATAGTCAACGTCGTTACGACCGCTGACCTGCCACAATCCCGTCATGCCTGGCTTTGCCATCAGGTAATAATCAACATCACCGGCATAACGGCAGAGTTCATCTTCAATCACCGGGCGCGGGCCAACGAGGCTCATGTCACCGCGCACGACGTTCCACAGCTGCGGCAACTCATCCAGACTGGTTTTACGGATGAAATGACCGACTTTGGTAATACGTGGATCGTTTTTCAGTTTGAAATCTTTGTCCCACTCGGCGCGGGCTACCGGGTCGGTGCGCAGCACCTCTTCCAGCACCTCTTTCGAGTTAATTACCATCGAGCGGAACTTCAGGCACTTGAACTTGCGGCCGTTGAGACCCACACGTTCGTGACCGTAAATCGGTGGTCCGCCATCACGGCCAACCATGAAGCCGAGCACCAGCAGCGCAGGCGACAGCGCGATGATGATGCTGAGCGCGCCGACGATATCGAATGCCCGCTTCAGGACACGCGAGGTGCGTTTCGCCAGGTTGTTATTCACACGCAGAATCATTACTTCATGGCTGAAGATGTAAGCCATATCGGTGCCGTACAGCGGCACGCCGCGCAACGTCGGGATAACCGAGACCGAGCGACAGTTATGCATCGCCAGCATTTTCAGCCAGCGGTCGCGGTGCTGACTCTGCTCAAACTCAACCGCGACGATGAACTGGGTTTCGCTGTTGGTCAGCTGCCACAGCTCCTGCTCGTTATGCAGCACCGGTACACCGGAGATGCTGGCCTGCGGGCAGCTGCCATCGACGTCGAAGAAGGCGATCACATCAAAGCCCATCACCTCTTCGCTCTGCAGCGCCTGCCAGGCTTCCTGCGCGTTACGGTTGCTGCCAATAATAATGGTTTGCTTTTTCCACATACCGAAATGATTCAGTACGCGTTTGGAAATAGCGCGCGCCAGCGGAATCAGCACCAGTGCTAAAATCCACGTTAATACCCAGACAAAACGGGACATCTGCCATTGTGATAATGCTGAAATTG
>NZ_JASEWO010000144.1:0-12188 GCF_030024295.1 Pantoea sp. Pa-EAmG | reverse complement strand
TTATAGGGAGTTAATTCTGGCTGACAAGGGTTTATTGCAAAAAAATGATCGTTCGGCCTAAATTTCACCACTACGCGTTATTTTGCGGCAATTTGCCTGGTAACTGTGCGAAATCCTGGGCAAAACGCGTAACTTTCTCCCAGTCGGTGTATTCAACTTCCTTCGATGTATCCGTTTCGCCGCCGGTCATACGCATAATGAACTGAATCATGATGCGATCGAACCAGCGATAGCGTGGATAGCGCAGCGCACCGGCAAACACCGCACAGCGATCCGGTTGCCACGGTGACTGCGCCAGGAACTTACGCGTATAGGCATTGGTTTCCGGCGTGCACTTATCGGCTTTACGCGCAGTGAGATTGACGCTGAAAAAGCCGCTGACGCGCTGCTGCAGTGCCGCCTTATGTTGCGTGACGAATTTCATCAGCTCGGGCTGGAAGTGACCATAGCGAATCGAGGCACCAATCAGAACGCGATCATACTGTGCCCACTCCACCTGCGGTGCCTGCGCCAGATCCAGCACATCGCACAGCTGCTGCGGTGTCAGCGTGCGGGCAATACGCGCCGCGATTTCACGGGTTTGCCCGTCACGGCTGGAATAAAGAATTAACGCTTTCATCACTCATTCCTGTTTTATTATTCGCGCCAGAAGGTGGGCGTGAACAGCACCAGCAGCGTGAACACTTCAAGGCGTCCAAACAGCATGGTGGAGATTAAAATCCACTTGGCGACATCATTCATCGACGTGAAGTTATCTGCCACCACACCCAGCCCCGGGCCAAGGTTATTCAGCGTCGCCGCCACCGCGGCGAAGGCCGAGAAGTCATCCACGCCGGTGGCGATAATCGCCAGCATGCTGACCAGAAACACCAGCGCGTAAGCCGAGAAAAAGCCCCACACCGCTTCGAGAATACGTTCCGGCAGCGCACGGTTGCCCAGCTTAATGGTATAGACCGCATTGGGATGCACCAGGCGTTTCAGTTCGCGCGACCCCTGCTTGCACAGCAGCAGAATGCGAATCACCTTCAGGCCACCGCCGGTCGAACCCGCCATACCGCCGATAAAGGCTGAACACAGCAGCAGCACCGGCAGGAACAGCGGCCAGCGCGCAATACTGTCGGTGGTAAAGCCCGCCGTCGTCGCCATCGATACCACCTGGAAAAACGCCTGATTGAGGGTTTGCCAGCCGCTGGAATAGACATTATGGAACCACAGCACCAGGGTACAAATCAGCACCAGCGTCAGCTGCACGCCAATGAACATGCGGAATTCCGGGTCGCGCCAGTAGACTTTCAGGTTTCGCCCGCTGAGCAATGAGAAGTGCAGGCCGTAGTTACAGCCGGAGATCAGCAGGAAAATCGCCACGATGGTATTAATGGTCGGGCTATTGAAGTAGCCGATGCTGGCATCATGGGTAGAAAAACCGCCGATGGCGATGGTCGAGAAGCTGTGACCGATGGCATCAAACATCGGCATGCCCGCCAGCCACAGCGCCAGCGCACAGGCCACCGTTAGCAGCACATAAATCAGCCACAGGGTTTTCGCCGTTTCGGCAATGCGCGGGCGCATTTTGTTATCTTTCAGCGGTCCCGGCATCTCGGCGCGGTACAGCTGCATACCGCCGACGCCGAGAATCGGCAGAATGGCCACCGCCAGCACGATGATCCCCATACCGCCGAGCCACTGCAGCATCTGACGATAGAACAGAATCGCTTTGGGCAGCGAGTCGAGCCCTACTAACGTGGTGGCACCGGTGGTGGTTAAGCCAGAGAAGGATTCGAAGAAGGCGTCGGTCACCGACAGATGTGGCTGCTCGGCGAAGATAAACGGCATTGCCCCCACGCTGCCCAGCACGGTCCAGAACAGCACTACAATCAGAAAGCCTTCACGCGGTTTCAGCTCACTTTTTTGTTTGCGGTTGGGCCACCACAGCAGCGAACCGATGACAATCGCCATCATAAACGTCTGACTGAACGCGCGCCCGGCACCGTCGCGATAAATCAGGGCCACTAAGCCAGGCAGGATCATGGTTACAGAGAACAGAATCACCAGCAGGCCCACGATGCGGGTAATGGCGCGAAAATGCATTCAGCCGTTTCCTTTAAACAGATGCGGTTAGTTGTCCAGCGGGATCAGCGCCAAAGCGCCCCGGCTGTAATCAGAAAGGTTTTGCCTGAAGCCATCAATCTGCGGATGGGGCAACGCCAGACGTAGCGTAATGCGATCCTGATAATGGCTCTGTTCAATGCTGCCGTCAAAACGCTGCAGCAGGCGCTCTATATCGCTCAGTTGCGCATAGTCACACTGCAGGGTGAAACATTGCATCGGCACTTTACGCTGGCGCGCCAGCAGCTTCAGCCCCTGCTGCACGCCGCCACCGTAGGCTTTCACCAGCCCGCCGGTGCCCAGCATGATACCGCCATAATAGCGCACCACCACGGCGGTGATCTCGCCCACGCCGCTGCCCATCAGCTGCGCCAGCATCGGCTTACCGGCCGTGCCGGAGGGTTCGCCATCGTCAGAAAACCCCAGCTGTTGTGAATCATCGGGCGCGCCCGCCACCCAGGCCCAGCAGTGATGCCGCGCGGTCGGGTGTTCGTGCTTTACCTGCTGCACAAAGGCGCGCGCAGCGGCCACCCCATCGGTATGCGCCAGCAGGGTAATAAAGCGGCTCTTTTTGATGGTCTCCTCGCTGAGACTGACGGCCTCAGCGGGAATGTCGTAAGCGTCCATCAGGCCAGATGCAAGTCACGCGTCATGTTTTCGATGCGGCTGGCGTGAATCACCACATTATCCTCGATACGAATGCCCCCGTACGGCTTCAGGGCATCAATCGCCTGCCAGTCAAAGTGCTGACTGAACTTACCGCTGCGCAGCGGCGCCAGCAGTGAATCGATAATATAGAAGCCCGGTTCAATGGTCAGCACCATGCCCGGCTGCAGCACCCGTGTACAGCGCAGATAAGGATATTGCGATGGCGCCGCCAGATGCGTGCCGCTGTCGTCCTGCATAAACCCGGCAACGTCGTGCACCTGCAGGCCGAGCGGATGGCCGAGGCCGTGCGGCATAAACGGCCCGGTGAGATTTTCCGCCACCAGCGTCTCTTCGCTCAGCCCCTGCACCAGTTCAAACTTCAGCAGCAGACGCGCGATGCGCTGATGCATTTGCAGATGGTAATCGGTATAGCGCACGCCAGCTTTCAGCGTGGCGATCAGCGCCAGCTCTTCTTTATTCATCGCAGCAACCATTTCCGCGTAGCGCGTTTTGCTCTGCGCCGCGTAACTGCGCGTCAGGTCTGCCGCATAGCCAAGATACTCTGCGCCGGCATCTATCAGGAAGCTGTGACGTTTCGCCGGCGGCTGATGGTCAAGCCGGGTGTAGTGCAGCACCGCAGCATGTTCATTCAGCGCGATGATATTGCCATACGGTACATCAATGTCACGGTGGCCGGTGGCGGTCAGATAGGCAAGATTGATATCAAACTCGCTCATGCCGGAGAAGAACGCCTCTTTCGCTGCGCGATGGCCCGCTACCGCCAGCTTCTGCGCTTCACGCATACAGGCCAGCTCGTAATCGGTTTTGATGCTGCGATGATAGTGCAGGAAGTCGATCACGCCCTGAGGATTGATCCCCTCGCTGCGGATGCCCAGCTGGGTGGCGCGGGACGGTACCGGCCCGATATAGGCTACATTGTCGCGCTGTGCCGGCAACAGCTGAGCGATATCGTCAGCGTTTTTCAGGCCGATGACCTCGACATCCTGGGTCCAGAAGCTGTCAGGCAGTGGCTCGACGTTGTGCCAGTAATCGACCGGCGAGTAGAACCACAGTTTGGGTTTATTCACGCCATCGATCCACAGCCAGCAGTTGGGCACCTGGGTCACTGGCACCCAGGCTTTAAACTGGGGATTCACCTTAAACGGATAGTCATGATCGTCAAGAAATACGGTCAGCAACTCGCCTGAATGAATCAGCATGGCGTCCAGCTTAAAGCGCGCCAGCACCTGTTGCGCACGCTGCTGCAGCGTTGAGATATGCGCGTGATACAGGGTTTTCAGTGAATCCATGGACTTGTCTCCGATGTCGCGAAAGTGGCGGCAGTGTAGCACAGCCGCGCGGGGGATGCCGTGCTGCGCGCGCTGTGATCGCCGTATCAAATAAGCAAACTCTCGTTTGCAAAAAATTAACATGACACCCACACTCCTGATCATCTGGTATGACCAGATCACCTTTCGCGTTTCAGGAGACGGACATGCTCTACCAAGGCGATACCCTTTCAGTGCACTGGCTTGACGATGGCATCGCCGAGCTGGTTTTTGATGCGCCCGGTTCGGTGAACAAACTTGATACCAAAACCGTCGCCGCCTTAGGCGAGGCGCTGAGCGTACTGGAGCAGCAAAGCACGCTGCGCGGCCTGCTGCTCTCTTCCGCCAAACCGGCGTTTATTGTCGGGGCGGATATCACAGAATTCCTGTCGCTGTTTGATGCGCCCGCTGAGCAGCTTAGCCAGTGGCTGACATTCGCCAACAGCATCTTTAATCGTCTGGAAGATTTGCCGGTGCCAACCATCGCCGCCATCGACGGCTACGCGCTGGGCGGGGGCTGCGAGTGTGTGCTGGCGACCGACTTCCGCGTGGCCACGCCCACCGCGCGCATTGGCCTGCCGGAAACCAAACTCGGCATTATGCCGGGCTTCGGCGGCAGCGTACGTCTGCCGCGCCTGCTCGGTGCCGACAGCGCGCTGGAGATCATCGCCGCCGGTAAAGATATTGATGGCGCGAGCGCGCTGAAGCTCGGTCTGGTGGATGCGGTGGTCAGCGGCGAGAAGCTGCGCAGCGCGGCGCTGACCATGCTGCAGGATGCCATAGCCCAGGGCAGCTGGCAGGCGCGTCGTGCGCCGAAGCTGGCACCGCTTAAGCTGAGTCCGATTGAAGCTGCGATGAGTTTTACCCTCGCCAAAAGCATGGTGCAGCAAACCGCCGGTAAACACTATCCGGCGCCGATCGCCGCGGTGCGAACCATCGAAGCGGCAGCGGGCTTAGGTCGTGATGATGCGCTGAAGCTGGAAACCGCTGCTTTTGTGCCGCTGGCGCAGAGTGATGTGGCACGCGCGCTGGTCGGCATCTTCCTCAATGACCAGTACGTAAAAGGCCTGGCGAAAAAACACAGCAGCGCGGCCGGCACGCCAGAGCAGGCGGCGGTACTCGGCGCAGGCATCATGGGCGGCGGGATCGCCTGGCAGTCGGCCTGGAAAGGCGTGCCGGTGAAGATGAAAGATATTAATCCGCAGGCGCTGACGCTGGGCATGAATGAAGCCAGCAAGCTGCTTAACAAGCAGCTGGAGCGCGGCAAAATCGACGGCACGAAGCTGGCGAGCGTGCTGGCGAGCATTCAGCCGACGCTGGATTACAGCGGCTTTGATCGCGCCGATGTGGTGGTCGAAGCGGTGGTCGAGAACCCGCAAATCAAAGCTAAAGTGCTGGCTGAAACCGAGCAGCAGCTGCGGGATGATGCCGTGCTGGCCTCGAATACCTCCACCATTCCAATCAGCCAGCTGGCGCAGGCACTGCAGCGTCCGCAAAATTTCTGCGGCATGCACTTCTTTAATCCGGTGCCGCGTATGCCGCTGGTCGAAGTGATTCGCGGTACGCAAACCTCTGAAGCCACCATCAGCAAAGTGGTGGCGTGGGCCAGCAAGATGGGCAAAACACCGATTGTGGTGAATGACTGCCCCGGCTTCTTTGTGAACCGCGTGCTGTTCCCCTACTTTGCCGCCTTCAGCCTGCTACTGCGCGACGGCGCGGACTTCCGCCAGATCGATAAAGTGATGGAGAAGCAGTTTGGCTGGCCAATGGGGCCGGCGTGGCTGCTGGACGTGGTGGGCATTGATACCGCGCATCATGCACAACAGGTGATGGCGCAGGGCTTCCCGTCGCGGATGCAGAAAGATTACCGCGATGCCATTGATGTGCTGTTTGAAGCCAAACGCTACGGCCAGAAAAATGGCCAGGGCTTTTACCGCTGGGAGCAGGACAAAAAAGGCAAAGCGCAGAAGCGCGCCGATGTGGAGGTCGATGCGCTGCTGGAGCCGGTATGTGAAGCGAAGCGGGTATTCAGCGATGAAGAGATCGCCAACCGCATGATGCTGCCGATGCTCAACGAAGTGGTGCGCTGCCTCGAAGAAAACATCATTGCTTCGCCCGCCGAGGCGGATATGGCGCTGGTGTATGGCTTAGGCTTCCCGCCGTTCCGCGGTGGCGCGTTCCGCTATATGGACACGCTGGGCATCAGCAATGTCGTCGATCAGGCTAAACGCTACCTCGCGCTCGGCCCGCTGTACGCGCTGCCTGAGTTGCTGGTTCAGAAAGCCCACCAGCATCAGAGCTGGTATCCCGTCGCCCAACCGATTGACGCAGCGGCGCTGCAAACTGCCTGAGGTAATGAACATGGAAAACGTAGTGATTGTTGATGCCGTGCGCACGCCGATGGGCCGTTCCAAAGGCGGCGCCTTTCGCCAGGTGCGCGCCGAGGATCTCTCCGCCCATCTGATGCGCGAACTCCTCAGCCGCAATCCGGCCGTCGATGCCGCCGCGCTGGATGACATTATCTGGGGCTGCGTGCAGCAGACGCTGGAACAGGGCTTTAATATCGCCCGCAACGCCGCGCTGCTGGCGGAGATCCCGCATCGCGTGCCGGCCAGCACCGTCAATCGCCTGTGCGGCTCGTCCATGCAGGCGCTGCACGATGCGGCGCGCGCGATTATGGTCGGCGATGCCCACAGCTGTCTGATTGGCGGCGTGGAACATATGGGCCACGTACCGATGAACCACGGCGTGGATTTTCATCCCGGCCTGGGGCGCACCGTGGCGAAAGCGGCGGGCATGATGGGGCTGACCGCCGAGATGCTGGCGCGCATGCACCACATCAGCCGTGAACAGCAGGATGCCTTCGCGCTGCGTTCACACCAGCGCGCTGCGGCCGCCACTCAGCGCGGTGATTTCAAACGCGAAATCGTGCCGACCTACGGCCACGATGCCGATGGCGTGCTGAAACGCTATGACAGCGATGAAGTGATTCGCGAAGACACCAGCCTTGAAGACTTAGCCGCGCTGCGTCCGGCGTTCGATCCGGTCAACGGCACGGTTACCGCCGGCAGTTCGTCGGCGCTGTCCGACGGCGCGGCCGCCATGCTGATCATGAGCGAAAGCCGCGCGCGCGAACTGGGGCTGTCGCCGCGCGCACGCATCCGCAGCATGGCGGTGGTTGGCTGCGATCCGTCGATCATGGGTTACGGTCCGGTACCGGCCAGTAAGCTGGCGCTGAAGCGCGCCGGGCTGAGCGTGCAGGATATCGATCTGTTCGAACTCAACGAAGCCTTCGCCGCGCAGACGCTGCCGTGCCTGAAAGATTTAGGGCTGCTGGAGCAGCTGGATGAGAAAGTGAACCTTAACGGCGGCGCAATCGCACTCGGGCATCCGCTGGGATGTTCCGGCGCGCGTATCAGCACCACGTTGCTGAATCTGATGGAGCGTCGCGATGCACAGTTTGGTCTGGCAACCATGTGCATTGGCTTAGGCCAGGGCATCGCGACGGTATTCGAACGGGTTTAATACGTTGACCACTACACTTGCACGTGTTCCCGCCCAACCGGGCGGGCTTTTTTTTGCAGCGGCACGTCGATGCGCACCGTGTCACACATCAGATAAAGGCAAACGCATCGCCATACATCTGCGCTTCTAACGCACCACGTTCGGCACAGAAGCGCTCGCGGGCAATTTTTGCCATCTCAAACCGGCCAGCAATATAGATATCGTGTCCGCTCAGGCTGGCATAATCCTGCATCACCGCGGTCAGCACCGTGCCGCTGCGCCCCTGCCAGTCCTCCGCTGGCTGCTCCACCACCGGAATCACTTTCAGGTTCGGATGCTTCACCGCCAGCGCATTGAGCTCATCCAGATCGTACAGATGTCTCAGCTCGCGGCCGCCCCAGTAGATAGCGATATCGCGATCCGGCTGCTGCGCCAGCGCGGTCAGCAGAATCGAACGCGCATAGGAGAAGCCGGTGCCGCCGGCAATCAGCACAATCGGCCGCGCGCTGTCTTCACGCAGCCAGGCGTCGCCGTGCGGCATATCTACGGTGATCTGCCGATCATTTTTGATGCGATCCATCACCGCCATGGCGTACAGGTTCAGCTCTGAGGCACCAATGTGCAGCTCAATGATGTCCTTTTCCATTGGCGTCGATGCCAGCGAAAACGGGCGCTTGTCGCGCTCATCCATCACCACCATCAGATACTGGCCGGCGCGGAAGCTAAAATCCGCCGCCGGAATTAACCGCACGCGGTAAACCGTGTCCGTAATTGCTTCAACCGAAGTCACTTTGCAGCTTAACGTCGTCATAGGTGCCCTTTTTTATGGTTCTCAGCCGCCATCAGCGCTGCGGCGGCTCGGCAAAGATCGCTAACTCATCCCAGATTGCATCAATACGCGCCGTAACCGCAGGATCTTTCACAATCGGCGTCCCCCATTCACGCTGGGTTTCACCCGGCCACTTGTTGGTGGCATCCAGTCCCATCTTCGAGCCAAGTCCGGAAACCGGCGAAGCGAAGTCGAGATAGTCAATTGGCGTGTTTTCTACCAGTACCGTATCGCGCGCCGGATCCATCCGCGTGGTGATGGCCCAAATCACGTCGTTCCAGTCACGCGCGTTGACGTCATCGTCACACACAATCACAAACTTGGTGTACATAAACTGGCGCAGGAACGACCACACGCCGAACATCACGCGCTTGGCGTGACCGGCATACTGTTTTTTAATCGTCACTACCGCGAGGCGATAAGAGCAGCCTTCCGGCGGCAGATAGAAATCCACAATCTCCGGGAACTGTTTGATCAGAATCGGCACCAGCACTTCGTTCAGCGCCACGCCCAGTACCGCGGGCTCATCCGGCGGACGGCCGGTGTAGGTGGAGTGGTAAATCGGGTTGCGCCGCTGGGTCACGTGCGTCACGGTAAACACCGGGAAGCTGTCTACTTCATTGTAGTAGCCGGTGTGATCGCCGTACGGCCCTTCCGGCGCCATGTCGCCCGGTTCGATGTAGCCTTCCAGCACGATTTCGGCGCTGGCCGGCACTTCCAGATCGTTCGAGACGCACTTCACCACCTCGGTTTTGTTGCCGCGCAGCAGACCGGCAAACGCATATTCCGATAGCGTATCCGGCACCGGCGTCACCGCACCAAGAATGGTGGCCGGATCGGCGCCCAGCGCCACCGCCACCGGGAAGCGTTCACCGGGATGCGCTTTGCACCACTCCTGGAAATCCAGCGCGCCACCGCGATGCGACAGCCAGCGCATGATCACCCGATTTTTACCAATCACCTGCTGACGATAAATGCCGAGGTTCTGCCGCTCTTTATGCGGTCCGCGCGAGACGGTTAAACCCCAGGTGATCAGTGGGGCCGCATCGCCCGGCCAGCATTTCATGACCGGGATGCGCGCCAGGTCGACCTCGTCACCGCTGAAAATCTCTTCCTGACACGGCGCATTACGCAGCCGTTTGGTCGGCATGTTCAGCACCTGTTTGAACTGCGGCATCTTATCGAACAGATCGCGGAACCCCTTCGGCGGCTCCGGCTCTTTCAGAAACGCCAGCAGCTTACCCACTTCGCGCAGCGCGCTGACCTCTTCCTGGCCCATACCCATTGCCACGCGCTTCGGCGTGCCAAACAGGTTGCACAGCACCGGCATGCTGTAGCCCTTCGGGTTTTCGAACAGCAGCGCCGGGCCACCGGCCCGCAGCGTGCGGTCGGCGATTTCGGTCATCTCGAGGACAGGATCGATCTCCTGAGTGATGCGCTTTAACTCGCCGCGCTGTTCCAGCAGCGCGAGAAAGTCTCGTAAATCCTGATATTTCATGCGGCGTTAGTCTTCCGGCCAGAGTGAAGCGTCATTATAAGTTTGTTCACGCCAGCGTGTTTGAGTTTCTGCGTCAGGCGGGCTGACAGGAAAACGGCACCAGCGACTGCAGGGCCAGCACATCGTGATAAGCGGCAATCGCTTCACCGTGACGGAACACTTTGAAATCTTCACCGCGCGCGCTGTAGTAGCGCAGACGGTTCTCACTGACGTGCAGGAAGCTGGCTTCACGCAGCGCAATCACCGACTCCTGCGGATTCACCGCGCAGAACTCGGCCAGACGCTCATCACGGGTTTCGCCCATATGGCCGCTGACGTGCGCATCAAGATAGTGAGGATTGATTTGCACCGGGAACAGCCCCAGCGCAGGCAGCACCACGCTGCTGCGTACCGGCATATCATTGGTGGTGCGAATCGACGGCGTCGCCACGTTGCAGCCCGCGCTCCAGCCAACGTAAGGGACGTCGCGCTCGCGCACTGCGCGCTGAATTGCCACGATCAGCCCCTGCTCGTGCAGCATCTGGTTCAGCAGCCAGGTATTGCCGCCGCTCACCAGAATCAGCTCCGCCTGCTCAATGGCCGCAACCGGTGTCTCGAACTCGTGTACCGTGCGCACCGGAATGCCCAGTGACTGAGACAACGCCTGCGCACGCTGGGCGTGATCGTCACGAATAATGGCGTAGGGCACCAGCACCGCCGAGGTGATACCGCGCTGGGCAATCATCGCGTGCAGCTGCGGATGCGCATAGCTCAGCAGCGGCGCATCGTCGGCCACTTTGCCATTACTCAGTAAAAACAGTTCCATCAGCCCGTCCTTTTTCTTCGTCTAATGGGTTGGCAGTCTGATACAGATGATCGCCAGACGTCAATTTTCTTGCTGAAAAGCGTTAGTTCGCCGCACCAATCGGAAAATTCGTAAAGATTTTTCTTGTGTGACCGGGTTTCCGGCCGCCGATGCGCTATAACTCTGACAACAGGTTTGTTATTCTTAGCGTCCATTATTTGGGAGCAGTTATGGAATCCTGGTACTTACTCTATTGCAAACGTGGTCAGCTGTTGCGCGCGAAGGAGCATCTTGAGCGGCAGGAGGTGAATTGCCTCAGCCCGATGATCGCTCTGGAGAAGATTGTGCGCGGCAAACGCACCACCGTGAGTGAGCCGCTGTTTCCCAACTATCTGTTTATCGAATTCGATCCGGAAGCGATTCACACCACCACCATCAGCAGCACGCGCGGCGTCAGCCACTTTGTGCGCTTTGGTGCCATGCCCGCGACGGTGCCGTATGAAGTGATCGAAGCGCTGCAAACTGATGCGCCGCAGATCCTGCTGGATCCGGAAACGCCGCAGGTCGGTGATGAAGTGCTGATCACCGACGGCACCTTTGAAGGGCTGCGCGCTATTTTTGCCGAGCCCGATGGTGAAACCCGCTCAATCCTGCTGCTTAACCTGCTGAATAAACAGGTGATGCGCAGCGTGGACAACAAGCAGTTCCGTAAGGTTTAAGCCAGCCTGAATAGCTGACGTGCGTTGTGGTCGACGCGTGCCGCCAGTGCGTCTGGCTGTTCACCACGCCAGTGCGCCACCTGCTGAACGATATGCGGCAGAAAGCAGGGTTCGTTACGGCGCGAGGTCGGACGCGGACGCATATCGCGCGGCAGCAGATAGGGCGCGTCGGTCTCCAGCAGCAGACGATCTGCCGGAATCAGCGGCAGCATGTCACGCAGTGCCATTCCGCGCCGTTCATCGCACACCCAGCCGGTAATGCCCACCGATAAACCCAGCGCCAGGCAGGCTTCCAGCTCGTCACGCGTGCCGGTAAAACAGTGCACCACCGCGCCCACCAGTTTCGGCAGCCACGGCTGCAGCACCGCCAGAAAACGTTCATGCGCCTCACGACAGTGTAAAAACACCGGCAGCTGCAGTTCCGCCGCCAGCTGGAGCTGCGCATCAAACGCGTACTCCTGCTGCTCGTGCGCGGAAAGATTACGGTTGAAGTCGAGTCCGCATTCACCAATCGCCACCACCTGCTCGCTGTCAGCCAGGCGGCGCAGCGTACTGGCGGTTTCCTCCGACCACTCGCTGGCATGATGCGGGTGCACGCCGGCGGTCGACCAGCAGTAGCCCGCGTGCCGGGTCGCCAGCTGACGCGCCTGCTGGCTCTCCAGGGCATTGGTGCCGGTGATTAACAGGCCGGTGACGCCTGCTTCGCGCGCGCGTTTTACCACCTGATCGCGATCTTTTGCGAATTGCGTGCTGGTCAGGTTTACACCGATAT
>NZ_JASEWO010000143.1:0-12331 GCF_030024295.1 Pantoea sp. Pa-EAmG | reverse complement strand
GTCCTGAGATAAGTCCTGCTGAATAAACGCCGAGAAACGATCAATTAATTCGCAGGTTATTTTAACCGACTCGGCAGTGGAAAATTGATTATGCAGCGTCACCTGATCGCCACGCTCTTCCACCACAATGCCGGAGGAGACGATATATTGATAAATAAAACCGACTTCATCGGCCGGCAATGCACAGCCGATGCGCTGCTCAATGCGCGCCACCATCTGCCGGGCAATGGTGAGAATCGACTGATCCAGATCGTGCGCGGTGGTGAGAATGTCCAGCGCCAGCGCGTTGCCCTGCGCCATGCGGTGCATCATGATCAGGATGTGCGTGCACAGATTGAGATACCAGGCATCGCCCAGCGGATAACTCAGCTGCTGCTCCATCTGTTGCAGCAGCGTCTGCACAAAGGCCACATCCTCTTCGCCAAAATAGTGCACCAGCGCCTGCTGGCTGCCGGGATCGAGCCGCGGCAGCAGCGGCGTACCGGCGACCTGTTGCTGCATCACATCGTTGATCAGCGACACCATCGCCTGACGCAGCGCCTGCTCATGGCCCTCTATATGCGTACCGCCCGGGCCGCGCTGCAGCGTTAATCCCAGCGGCTGCAACCACTCTTCAATCACCTTCAGGTCGTTCACAATCGAGGCGTGGCTGATAAAGTAGCGCTCGGACAGCTTGCTGATTGACGTAGCACGCGGCGCATCGCTCAGGAGCTGGGAGGCGATTTTTATCCGCCGGCTGTTATGACTGAGCGCGTCGCCGGCCTCGTCGCCGTTCAGCTGCTGCTCCAGCTGCAAACGCTGCTGCATATCCTCAACCCGCAGCCGCACACCGCGGCCAGGGGTTTTCTCCAGCGTCAGCGCCCAGTTGCTGAGCCAGCTCTCCAGCCACTGCAGGTCGCGCTGAATGGTCTTTCCGGAGACACCGAGCTGTAACGCCAGCTGACCAATCGGCTGCGGCGCCGCCTGTTGCAACAGCAATTTCACTAACCGGTGTTGTCGCGAAGTCAGTATTTGCATTCGGTCACCCTTTATTTTGGTAAAACCTAATGGGATTTTTCCTTGTGGCATTTATTTCATTGCCAGCAAGCCGTCGCGAAAAAGGTGTGTCTTATGGAGTATGAATTTAGGAAAGGATGGCGGCAGCAACAATACTAAATGTTGTCCCGTCAGGCGGACAGTATTAATACACCGCGATGACAGGAAATTAAATGCGAGTTTGCTCACACAATAAAGTGCTAAATAAGTGTGATGATGCTCTCAATCCTTTTTATTTTTTCAACTGGCGTCACGTTATTTAAGGTCGGGAGATTCTTTCTGTCCTCAACGGCTTCCCTGTGACTAAATCCCGCGAATAAGGTACTATCCTCGCCAAATGACCGCCGGATGACCCGCCGTTGCGGGCCACGAAGTGAGGATGCCAGCTTAATGAGTGAAATGACACAGGATGGCGCAGAGCGTCTTGCCCTGCACAAGTTTACTGAAAACGCGTACCTGAACTACTCCATGTACGTGATCATGGACCGTGCGCTGCCGTACATCGGTGACGGTCTCAAGCCGGTGCAGCGCCGCATTGTTTATGCCATGTCCGAGCTGGGGCTTAACGCCAGCGCAAAATTCAAGAAATCGGCGCGTACCGTGGGTGACGTGCTGGGTAAATACCATCCGCACGGCGACAGCGCCTGCTACGAAGCCATGGTGCTGATGGCGCAGCCGTTCTCCTACCGTTATCCGCTGGTGGATGGTCAGGGCAACTGGGGTGCGCCGGACGATCCGAAATCCTTTGCGGCGATGCGTTACACCGAATCGCGCCTGTCGAAATATGCCGAAGTGCTGCTCAGCGAGCTGGGGCAGGGCACGGTGGATTACATCCCGAACTTCGACGGCACGCTGCAGGAGCCGAAAATGCTGCCGGCGCGCCTGCCGAACATCCTGCTCAACGGCACCACCGGCATCGCCGTGGGTATGGCGACCGATATTCCGCCGCACAACCTGCGCGAAGTGGCCGAAGCCGCGGTGCGCCTGATCGACAAGCCCAACACCACGCTGGATGAGCTGCTGGAAATCGTGCAGGGGCCGGACTTCCCGACCGAAGCCGAGATCATCACGCCACGCGACGAGATCCGCAAGATCTACCAGAACGGCCGTGGTTCGATCCGCCAGCGTGCGGTGTGGAAAAAAGAGGACGGCGAAGTGGTGATCACCGCGCTGCCGCACCAGGTGTCGGGCGCGCGCGTGCTGGAGCAGATCGCCAGCCAGATGCGCAATAAAAAGCTGCCGATGGTGGAGGATCTGCGCGATGAATCGGATCACGAAAACCCGACGCGGCTGGTGATTGTGCCGCGCTCCAACCGGGTGGATCTCGATCAGGTAATGAACCATCTGTTTGCCACCACCGATCTGGAGAAGAGCTACCGCGTTAACCTCAACATGATCGGGCTGGATAACCGTCCGGCGGTGAAAAACCTGCTGGAGATCCTCTCGGAATGGCTGGTGTACCGCCGCGATACCGTGACGCGCCGTCTCAATCATCGCCTGGAACGCGTGCTGCGTCGTCTGCATATCCTCGAAGGTTTGCTGGTGGCGTTCCTCAATATTGATGAGGTGATTCACATCATCCGCAGCGAGGATGAGCCGAAGCCGGTACTGATGTCGCGCTTTGACATCAGCGAAACCCAGGCCGAAGCGATTCTGGAACTGAAACTGCGCCATCTCGCCAAACTGGAAGAGATGAAGATTCGCGGTGAACAGGCCGAGCTGGAAAAAGAGCGCGATCAGCTGCAGGCGATCCTCGCCTCTGATCGCAAAATGAGTAACCTGCTGAAGAAAGAACTGCTGGCGGATAGCCAGACCTACGGCGACGATCGCCGCTCGCCGCTGCATGAACGTGAAGAAGCGAAAGCGCTGAGCGAGAACGAGCTGGTGAGCGCTGAGCCGGTCACCATTGTGCTGTCGCAGATGGGCTGGGTGCGCAGCGCCAAAGGTCACGATATCGATCCGGCAGGATTAAGCTACAAAGCGGGCGACAGCTACCGTGCCGCCGCGCGCGGCAAGAGCAACCAGCCGGTGGCGTTTATTGACTCCACCGGCCGCAGCTATACGCTGGATCCGACCTCGCTGCCGTCGGCACGCGGGCAGGGTGAGCCGCTCACCGGCAAGCTGACGCCACCGCCAGGTGCGGTGATTGAGCAGGTGCTGATGGAAGCGGACGATCAGAAGCTGCTGATGGCCTCCGATGCCGGCTACGGCTTCATCTGTACCTTTGCCGATCTGGTGTCGCGCAACCGCGCCGGTAAAGCGCTGCTGACGTTGCCTGAAAACGCCAAAGTGATGACGCCGCTGGCGGTGCACTCTGGCGACGACATGCTGCTGGCCATCACCCAGGCGGGGCGGATGCTGATGTTCCCGGTGGCCGATCTGCCGCAGATGTCGAAAGGCAAGGGCAACAAGATTATCTCGATTCCGTCCGCGGACGCCGCCGCGGGCGTGGACAAGCTGCAGTGGCTGCTGATTCTGCCGCCGGGCAGTTCCATCACTATCTATGTCGGCAAGCGTAAGCTGATCATGCGTGATGAAGATCTGCAGAAAGTGCGTGCTGAGCGCGGCCGTCGCGGTAGCGTATCGCGCGGACTGCAGCGGATCGATAGCGTGGAAGTGAATGCGCCAGCGCGGCCAAAAAGTGACGCGAATAGCGAAGAGTAAGACTGAAAAGGCGAAGGACTGCCACATTTGAGGAAGCTATGTTACTAATTTTACGCACGTTGATCGTTGTGATTTATTCGATTCTGGTTTGTATATTTGGCAGCATCTGGTGTCTGTTTTCACCGCGTAATCCGCGCCACGTGGCGACCTTTGGTCACATGTTTGGTCGTCTGTCGACGGTGTTTGGCGTCAAAGTCGAGCTGCGTAAACCGGCTGATGCCGAAAGCTACGGCAACGCGATTTACATCGCTAACCATCAGAACAACTACGACATGATCACCGCTGCCAATATCGTGCAGCCGACCACGGTCACGGTGGGCAAGAAAAGCCTGCTGTGGATCCCGTTCTTCGGCCAGCTCTACTGGCTGACCGGTAACCTGCTGATTGACCGCGATAACCGCGCCAAAGCGCACGGCACCATCGGCGAGCTGGTGGCGCAGTTTAAAAAGAAGAAAATTTCCTTCTGGATGTTCCCGGAAGGGACGCGCAGCCGCGGACGCGGTCTGCTGCCGTTCAAGACCGGCGCGTTCCATGCGGCGGTGGCGGCGGGCGTGCCGATCATCCCGGTGGTGGTCTCTAATACTCACGGCAAAATCAAACTGAACCGCTGGAACAATGGCTTAGTGATCGTAGAAATGCTGCCGCCAGTGGATACCACGCAGTTTGAAACCACGTCGGTACGTAAACTGGCGACCCACTGCCGTGAATTAATGTCTGCTAAGCTGGAAGAGTTGAACGCTGAAGTCGCCGAACGCGAAAAAAACGGTAAAATCTAGCCGGCAAAAAATGGCTCACCCGCAGCGCGCAATGGCTCGATCTGTCGGGTGCATTGCTTTGCTGCGGATCCCGCCATTTGTAGGGTGCGCATTCATGCGCACCGGGTCCCGGATGCGCATCGACTTGACCCGGACACACAGCCGCGCCTTTCGGGCGCTTCACAACACGATTAAAAATAACAACATGGACACGGCGTCTTCACGCCACGCTCAAAAGGTCTGAAGTTTTATGTCTTGCAGCAGACGTCAGTTTATTCAGCTTTCTGCCGGTATGGCGCTGGCTTCCAGCGTTATGCCTTACGCCGCCCGCGCCGCCGCGCCATTGGGCGATGTACCTTTGCCGGTGCCGCCGCTGATCGAATCACGCCGCGGTCAGCCGCTGTTCCTCACGCTGCAGCGCAGCCACTGGTCCTTCAACGGCAACAGCAACAAAGTGCCGGTGTGGGGCATTAACGGCCTGTACCTTGGCCCGACAGTGCGCGTTTACAGCGGCGATGATGTCAAACTAATCTACAGCAACCGCCTCAATGAACCGGTAGCGATGACCGTCAGCGGTTTGCAGGTGCCGGGCGCGCTGATGGGCGGTGCGCCGCGCATGATGTCCGCCGGCGTAGACTGGGCACCGGTGCTGCCGATTCGTCAGGGCGCAGCCACGCTGTGGTATCACGCCAACACGCCGAATCGCATGGCGCCGCACGTTTATAACGGCCTGGCGGGCATGTGGCTGATTGAAGATGACATCAGCAAAGCGCTGCCGCTGCCGAAGCATTATGGCGTCGATGATTTCCCGCTGATTATTCAGGACAAGCGCCTCGATAACTTTGCCACGCCGGTTTATAACCCACCGTCGGACGGCGGTTTCCTCGGCGATACGCTGCTGGTTAACGGCGTGCAAAACCCGTATGTCGAAGTGTCGCGCGGCTGGGTGCGTTTGCGCCTGCTGAATGCGGCCAACGCGCGCCGTTTCGATCTTAGCTTTAGCGACAACCGGCCGTTTACGGTGATCGCCAGCGATCAGGGCTTCCTGCCCGCGCCGGTAGCGGTGCAGACGCTGTCGCTCGCACCGGGCGAACGCCGCGAAGTGCTGGTGGATATGTCGCAGGGCGATGAAGTGTCGATCAGCGCAGGCACGGCGGCAGGCATTATGGATCGTCTGCGCGGGCTGTTTGAGCCCTCATCGATTCTGACCAATACGCTGGTGCTGACGCTGCGTCCAACCGGCCTGCTGCCGCTGGTGACCGACAATCTGCCGATGCGCCTGCTGGCGGATCAGATTCTTGATGGCGTGGCGGTGCGCACGCGTGAATTCCGCCTCGGCGACGGTACGCCGGGGATTAACGGTGTGCTGTGGGACATGAATCGCATCGATACTACGGTGCAGCAGGGCACCTTTGAGCGTTGGATCATTCACGCCGATCGTCCGCAGTCGCTGCATATTCAGGGCGTGATGTTCCTGATTAAGAGCGTCAACGGCGCGCAGTCGATGGGAGAAGATCGCGGCTGGAAAGATACGGTGTGGGTGGATGGCGATGTCGAACTGCTGGTGAGTTTCCCGCAGAGTTCGTCAGAGCATTTCCCGTTTGTCTATTACAGCCAGACGCTGGAACTCGCCGATCGCGGCACGGCAGGGCAGATGGTGGTGAATCCGGTCGGGTGAGGTGCGTTTCTTTTCCCTCACCCTAACCCTCTCCCGCCAGCGGGAGAGGGAACCGTTTTGTGCAATATTACACACTGGCACACCGTTTCAGATTTGCGCGGACATCTCCCTCTCCCGCGTGCGGGAGAGGGCCGGGGTGAGGGTGCCTGGTTGCACAGTGTTACCCACTGGCACACCGCTTCAGATTTGCGCGGACATCTCCCTCTCCCGCATGCGGGAGAGGGCCGGGGTGAGGGGGCAAACCGCACCTTTCACCCATCGCATCCTTAACCCACGTCACCCATTAAACTCTTCCGGATCCGGTCCCAGTCGCTTGCCTTTATCCAGCTTCGCGATCTCACTCACTTCTGACTTATCCAGCCGGAAATCAAACACCTGGAAGTTCTCCTGAATGCGTGCCGGCGTTACCGACTTCGGAATCACCACCAGGCCGCTGTCCAGATGCCAGCGAATCACAATCTGCGCAGGCGTCTTACTGTACTTCTTCGCCAGCTCGCGAATGATCTCCTGATCAAACACGCCTTCACCGCCCTGCGCCAGCGGGCTCCACGACTCGGTCTGAATCTGATGCAGTGCATTCCATGCATGCAGCGTGCGCTGCTGCAGCATTGGATGCAGTTCAATCTGATTCACCACCGGCGACACGCCGGTTTCATCAATCAGCCGCTTGAGGTGCGCTTCATGGAAGTTACACACGCCGATGCTTTTCGCCAGGCCCTGCTGTTGCAGTTCCACCATTTTCTTCCACGCATCGACGTAGTGGTCTTTCTGCGGGCATGGCCAGTGCATCAGATAGAGATCCACCTGCTCCAGCTGCAGCTTCTTCAGGCTGGTCTCCATCGCCTGTTCAACATTCTGCTGGTCATCATTCCACAGTTTGGTGGTGATAAAGATCTCATCGCGCGCCACGTCGGTTTCCTGCAGCGCCTGGCCAATCGCCTCTTCATTTTTATACGCGGCGGCGGTATCGATGGAACGATAGCCGACCTTCAGCGCTTCCAGCACGGCGTTGCGCGCTTCATCAATGCTGGCCTGCCAGACGCCAAGGCCGAGTTGCGGCATCATGTTGCCGTCGTGCAGTTTAATCCGGGGTTGCTCTGCCATAGTGACTCCTTATCGGTTGCAGTGACTTACCGTAGAAACGATGTGCTTAAGTCTAGTCAACAAACCTGACCTGAGGATCATTGTGGCAACCGAACGGCACTTTCGCCCGGTGCAATCCTGCAAAAATCTTGCCTGATTCTCCAGCCATCTGGAGCTTTATGCAGCAATGCGGCACACTGCGTTTTTTGCTGCCCGAGAGAGTGCCATGCCGAACGATGCCCTTTGCCGCCAGCTGGCGCAGCGCGTGATCACGCTGATGCGCGAGCCACAAAAGCCGCTGTGTGCGGTGGAAAACGTACGGTTGATCTACGCAGAGGAACCGCTGCCGCGTACGCCGATGTTGTATCCGGCGGGCATCGTGATCCTGTTTCAGGGACACAAAACCGGCTACCTCGGCAGCACGGTGTTTCGCTACGACGCCACCAAATACCTGATGCTCACCGTCACGCTGCCGGTGGAGTGCGAAACTGACGCCACGCCGCAGCAGCCGCTGGCCGGCATGAGTCTCACCGTGGATCCGGCCAGTTTGCAGGATCTGCTGTTAAGCATTGGCGATGACGAGCAGTTTCAGCCGCAGCCGCAAACCTCCGGTATTCACTCTGCGTTTCTTAGCGAGGAGATGCTGTGCGCCGCGGAACGGCTGCTGGATGTGATGGATAAACCGCGTGACGCCCGCGTGCTCGGCCCGCAGCTGGTGCGTGAAATCATCTATTACGTTCTGACCGGGCCGATTGGCGGCGCGCTGCTGTCGCTGGTGAATCGCCAGACGCAGTTCAGCCAGGTGGCCCGGGCGCTGCGCCGCATCGAGAACCACTTTGCTGAAAGCCTGAGCGTGGAAATGCTGGCGGCGGAGGTCAACATGAGCGTCTCGGCGTTTCACCATAACTTTAAGGCGGTGACCCAGACCTCGCCGCTGCAGTATCTCAAGCGTTACCGGCTGCATCAGGCGCGGTTAATGATGCTGCAGGATGGGCTGAAGGCCAGCGCCGCCGCCGTGCGTGTTGGCTATGAAAGCCCGTCACAGTTTTCGCGGGAGTTTAAACGGTACTTTGGCGTGACGCCGGGAGAAGAGGCGAGCCGCGCGCGTCAGACCGGGGCGCTGCAGCCGTTTGACGCCGCCTGAAACGGCGGCGCTTTACAGAGGTCAGGCTTTCTGGCGCCGCTTTTTCCAGATCACCACAATGCTGCCGCCGAGGCCGAGAAACAGCAGCACAATAGGCAGCACCATCAGGATCGCCATCACCTGATCTTCGTGGCGCTTGATAAACGGCACCTGGCTGATGCCATAGCCCATCGCCACCACAATCCCGACCCACAGCGCGCCGCTCAGCCAGTTGAAGAACTGAAAACGCCCGTTCTGCAAACCCGAAATGCCCGCCATGGTCGGCAGCAGCGTGCGCACGAAGGCCAGAAAGCGGCCAACCAGCAGTGCCATCAGGCCGTGGCGGTTGAACAGGTGCCAGGCGCGCTGATGGTACTGCGCTGGCAAATGCATCAGCCAGCTTTTGACGATTTTAGTATTACCAAGCCAGCGCCCCTGCAGATAGCTCAGCCAGCAGCCGAGGCTGGCGGCGGTGGTCAGAATCACCATGGTCGGCACAAAATCCATCACGCCTTTGGCGATCATCGCGCCTGCCAGTAGCAGCAGGCTGTCGCCGGGCAGGAACGAGGCAGGCAGCA
Source organism: Pantoea sp. Pa-EAmG (assembly GCF_030024295.1). Classification (NCBI taxonomy): domain Bacteria; kingdom Pseudomonadati; phylum Pseudomonadota; class Gammaproteobacteria; order Enterobacterales; family Erwiniaceae; genus Pantoea; species Pantoea sp. Pa-EAmG. The sequence continues at coordinate 3,415 of NZ_JASEWO010000143.1, read as the reverse complement.
AACCGTTTTCCAGGAACAGCGTCAGAAACATCACGCCGTAGACAATCCACACTACATCCGGATTGGCCAGCGCGGCAAAATCCTGATGCCACAGCGCCTGGACAATCTCATGTAAAACACCCATCAGCTATCCCATCGAGTCACAAGGCTTGTATTTTAACCGTCCGGGACGGCGTAATCGTTGATCTCCGCTACGCCGCACCGGATGGTTTAAGTTTGGTTTATCTTTTTACGCTTTCAGGCGGGCAAAACCGGCTTTCAGGTCATCCAGCAGATCGTCAACGTGCTCGAGCCCGATATGCAGACGCACCAGTGTGCCGTCAAAATCCACGCCGCCCGCCGGACGAATTGCCGCCAGCTCTTCCGGCTGGTTCGCCAGAATCAGCGATTCAAAGCCGCCCCACGAGTAGGCCATACTGAAATGGTGGAAGCGATCGAGATAATTTGCCAGCTGCGCCGGGGTGAGTTTTTCATGCAGGATGAATGAGAACAGCCCGCTGCTGCCGCTGAAGTCGCGCCGCCAGAATTCGTGGCCTTTGCACTGCGCCAGCGCCGGATGGTTGACGCGCGCCACTTCCGGCTGTGCCGCCAGCCATTCGGCCACGCGCAGGCCGCTCTCTTCGTGCTGACGCAGACGCGTCGCCAGTGTGCGCAGGCCGCGGCTGGCCATGTACGCGGTGTCTGCATCCACCATCTGGCCCATCAGGTAGGAGTTTTCGCGCAGCTGCGCCCAGCAGCGCTCGTTGGCCACCGCAGTACCGATCATCGCATCGCTGTGGCCGATGATGTATTTGGTGCCGGCCTGAATCGAAATGTCGATGCCATGCTCCAGCGCGTTAAACAGCACGCCCGCCGCCCAGGTATTATCAATCATGATCACCGCGTCTGGTGCTTTGGCGCGCACCGCCGCGACAATTGCCGGAATATCCTGCACTTCCATGGTGATGGACGCCGGTGATTCGAGGAACACCACGCGGGTGTTCGGCTGCACCAGTTCGCCGATTTCACTGCCGATGCAGTGATCGAACCAGGTGGTGGTGACGTTAAGCTTCGCGAGAATTTTGGTGCAGAAATCCTGAGTGGGTTCGTACACCGCGCCGCTGACCAGAATATGATCGCCGCTGGTGACAAACGCGAGGATGGCATTGGCGACTGCGGCCGCACCGCACGGATAGAGCACGCAGCCGGCGCCGCCTTCCAGTTCGGTCATCGCATCCTGGAAGGAGAAATGGGTGAGGGTGCCGCGCCGGCCATAAAACAGTTCACCGCTGGCGCGTCCGGCGGTGGCGCGTTGTTTGTCCGCGACGGAGTCAAAAACCAGTGAGGATGCGCGCTGAATGACGCTGTTAACCGAGCCCTGAGTGTAACGTTTGCTGCGTCCCGCGGTGACAAGCCGGGTATCAATTTTTTTCGTTGCCATCACTGCCTTTCCTGACACGTCTCACAAAGCATCCAACTTACCACGAATCGCGGCGCGGGGTTGAGCCCGTTTGCCGAATATCAGAGTGACGCCAGCACAATTGCGGAAAGAGGCTGATTGCGGCTTTTATTACGCGGCGAAAAAGCAAAGCGCAATAAATTGCGCCGCTACAACCCGTGCGGGGTGTGCGTCCGCGCCAGTTGCACCATTCCGCAAACCGCATCTAACCGTAGCGGCGCGATTCATCGCGCAACCGTGCCTGTTGCTCTATTCCACAAACCGCACCCAACCGTAGCGGCGCGATTCATCGCGCAACCGTGCCTGTTGCTCCATTCCGCAAATCGCACCGAACCGTAGCGGCGCGATTCATCGCGCAACCGTGCCTGTTGCTCAATTCCGCAAATCGCACCGAACCGTAGCGGCGCGATTCATCGCGCAACCGTGCCTGCTGCTGCATCCCACAAACCGCACCCAACCGTAGCGGCGCGATTTATCGCGCTAAACATTGCGCCGTATCAATTCAGCGGGTTACAGCTTTGTAAATAGTAATGAGAACCACTATCACTTCGGTCGGTTTTTTTGCTATGATCCGCGCTTCAATCGTGAACGGTGCAACAGAAGTCGGAGACGCAGCGTGGTAGCCAGTGACTTGATGCAAACGGACCTCTCCGTTTGGGGCATGTATCAGCATGCCGATATCGTGGTAAAAATTGTGATGATCGGCCTGTTGCTGGCTTCGGTCGTTACCTGGGCGATTTTCTTTGGCAAATACGCAGAGCTGAGCGGGGCGAAACGTCGCCTGAAGCGTGAACAGCTGGCGCTGGGCGAAGCGCGCTCACTGAATGACGCGTATCGCGCTGCCGAAAACTTCAAAGCCAACAGCCACAGCGCCGTGCTGCTCGCCGACACGCGTAACGAACTGGAACTCTCTGCCGGCAGCGAAGACCTCGACGGCATCAAAGAGCGCACCAGCTTCCGCCTTGAGCGTCGCGTCGCGGGCTTCAGCCGCCACGCCGGTCGCGGTAATGGTTTCCTCGCCACCATCGGTTCCGTCGCGCCGTTTATCGGTCTGTTCGGCACCGTGTGGGGCATCATGAACAGCTTTATCGGTATCGCGAAAACCCAGACCACCAACCTCGCGGTGGTTGCTCCGGGCATCGCGGAAGCGCTGCTGGCGACGGCGATTGGCCTGGTGGCGGCAATTCCGGCGGTGGTGATCTACAACGTCTTCGCCCGCATGATTGCCAGCTACAAAGCCTCACTGGGCGACGTGGCGGCGCAGGTGCTGCTGCTGCAGAGCCGCGATCTGGACCTCGGCAATGTCGATACCGCAAAAGAAGTTAACCGTCCGGCGGCGGCCCAGAAACTGCGCGTAGGATAAGTATTATGGCGATGCGTTTAAACGATGATGCGGTCGGCGATGGCGAAATGCACGAAATCAACGTGACGCCGTTTATCGACGTCATGCTGGTGCTGCTGATCATCTTCATGGTCGCCGCGCCGCTCGCCACGGTGGATGTGCGCGTCAATCTGCCTGCCTCGACCAGTGCGCCGCAGCCGCGTCCGGAGAAGCCGGTTTATCTGTCGATCAAAGCGGATAAGCAGATTTACATCGGTAACGATGCGGTGACCAAAGAGACGCTGGTGAACGCGCTCACCGCGCAAACCGAAGGTAACAAAGAGACAACCATCTTCTTCCAGGCGGACAAATCAGTCGATTATGAAACGCTGATGTCGGTGATGGATCAGCTGCGTGAAGCGGGTTATCTGAAGATTGGTTTGATGGGCATGGAGACGGTGAAGAAATAGTTTCACCGGCGTAATACCAGCACCATATCTGTAGGGTCGTCATTCATGACGACCTTTTTTATTATGGCGGCCAGAGCAGGCCGCCATGTCATTATGCGGTGGCGAACCGCGGTTAAACCAGATTCACCGTTACGCCGTCCTGCACCAGCAGTTCCGCGTCGCCGTGGCTGAACACGTGGTACTGGT
>NZ_JASEWO010000142.1:0-12369 GCF_030024295.1 Pantoea sp. Pa-EAmG | reverse complement strand
AATCAACGGGCAGGGGAAAGTTCTGATACAAACTGCGCGAGTAAATCAAAGACTTCACCGAACAGATGTTCACAGAAAGGTGCAAGCAACGGCATCATCATACCCAGACTCAGGATCCCTACCGTTAAGGTGATTGGGAAGCCGATGGCGAAAACCGACAGCTGAGGTGAAACGCGGTTTAACAAACCTAGTGCCAGGTTTAGCGTGAGGAGCAGAATTATTAGGGGTAGCGCTAACATCATGCCATTAAGGAAAATTAAGCTGGCGGCTTTGGTCAGCGCCATGAAGGCGTTGGCGTTGAGTGGCTGATCGTTAATCGGCAACGTGTGAAAACTGTCCACCAGTAACGAGATCAACCACAGGTGACCGTTGAAGGTCAGGAACAGCAGCATCGCCAGCATGTCGAGAAAACGGGCCAGCAGCGGCATGTTGATCCGGCTGTTCGGGTCGAGCAGGGTGGCAAAAGAGAGACCCATCTGCAGACCAATCATCTCACCGGCCAGCCGCACGGCAGAAAAAGCCAGCTGCATGGTCAGACCAATCCCCACGCCAATCAGCAACTGCTGCACCAGCATCCAGAAGCCCGCCGGAGTAAACAGCGTCACTTCGACCGGCGGCAGCAGCGGCATCAGAATCCAGGTGGTGACTACCGCCAGTCCAATTTTGACCCGTTTTGGAATCGAACGTTCATTCAGCAGCGGCGCGCTGGCAAACAGCGCCAGCAAACGCACCATCGGCCAGAAGAATTGCGCCACCCAGTGCACCAGCTGGCTGCTGTCGAGGGTGACCATTAGCCGATGATATAAGGCAGGTTGCTGAACAGGGTACGGATGTAGTCCAGCATCAGGTTGAGCATCCACGGTCCGGCCACCACGGCGGTGGCCGCAACGGCAAGAATTTTCGGGATAAACGACAGTGTCTGTTCGTTAATCTGCGTTGCCGCCTGCAGAATACTGATCAGCAAACCGCTCACCATCGCCACCAGCAGCAGCGGAGCGGCCATCATCAGGGCGATACGCATCGCTTCCTGGCCCATTACCATTACCGATTCCGGTGTCATGTTGCGCTCCTGTCGAGAGAAAGGTGAGGGCGGAAAGCCACTCAGGAGTAAAAACTTTGCGCCAGCGATCCCACCAGCAGCTGCCAGCCATCCACCAGCACGAACAGCATCAGCTTAAACGGCAGCGAAATAGTGGCCGGCGGCACCATCATCATCCCCAGCGCCATCAGTACGCTGGCGACCACCAGGTCGATGATCAGAAACGGAATAAAAACGGTGAAACCAATCTGAAAAGCGGTTTTCAGCTCGCTGGTGACATAGGCGGGCAGCAGAATACGCATCGGCACCGCTTCCGGACCCTGAATCGGCGCGCTGTTGGCGAGACGGGCGAACAGGGCCAGGTCGGCTTCACGCGTCTGGCGCAGCATGAACTCACGCAGCGGCTGGGCACCTTTGTCGATCGCCACGTCCATGCTGATTTTGTCCTGGCTGAACGGCAGATAGGCATCGGTGTAAATCTTGTCGAAGGTCGGCGCCATGATAAAGAAGGTCAGGAATAGCGCGAGACCCAGCATCACCTGATTCGGCGGCGCGGATGGCGTGCCCAGTGCGTTACGCAGCAGACCAAACACAATAATGATGCGGGTGAAACTGGTCATCATCAGCAACACCGCCGGAATAAAGGTCAGCGAGGTAATGAAGACCAGCGTTTGCACCGGCAGCGACCAGCTCTGGCCGCCATTGGCCAGCGGCTGGCTGATCAAACCCGGCAGCTGCGCATGGGCAGCCGGTGCCAGCAGCATCAGCAGCGGCAGAAGAGGGAGCAATCGACGCATCATTGGGGTTTTCCGGGACGTTTAACCAGGTTCTGAAACAGCTGACGAAAATCCTGCGGCGCCGCGCTGACGGGCAGGGACGCTTCCGGTGGCAGCGGCGGCAGCGAGTGCAGATGGGTGATCTGCTGAGCGGTGACGCCCAGCACTAAACGCGCATCGGCGGTATCAACAATCACCACCCGCTCCTGACGGCCAACCTGCACGCTGGCGCTGACTTTCAGCGCCTGGCCACTCACCGCTTTCGGCGCAAAGCCGAGGCGTTTTGCCAGCCAGCCGCAGGCCAGAATCAGCAGCACGATCACCGCCAGCACGCTACTGACTTGCCCAACAACCGAACTGGTGGATACCACCGGCTGGGTGTGAGCGGGCTGAACGGTTTGCGCGTTTTTTAACATGATTAGCGGCTCAGACGACGCATACGTTCGGACGGGGTAATAATGTCGGTGATGCGCACGCCATATTTGTCGTTCACCACCACCACTTCACCCTGCGCGATCAGATAGCCGTTGATAAGGATGTCCAGCGGCTCGCCGGCCAGGCCATCAAGCGCCACCACCGAACCCTGCGTCAGGCGCAGCAGTTCTTTGATGGTCATCTTGGTACGGCCCAGTTCCACGGTCAGTTTGACCGGGATATCCATGATCAGATCGATGTCCTGCAGCGAGCCGCTGGCGGCGCTGGCCTCAAGCGACTTAAATACGTTATCGCCTGGCTCCGCCGCACTGCTGGTCGCCGCCTGCTCGTTCATCGCTTCAGCCCACAGATCGTCCGCAGAGATATCATCGGACGGTTTTTTGCTGTCACTCATTGGGCTGTTCCTCATTCAGCGAATTCAAAATCGGGTTAATCAGATGTTCTACACGCAGCGCATACTGGCCGTTGAGCGTGCCATACTGGCTCGTCAGTACCGGTACGCCGTCGACGTGGGCAATGATGCGGTCCGGCTTCTCAATGGGCAGGACGTCACCAGGTTTCAGTTGCAAAATACGTGACAGGCGCATGGATGTTTCCGCGAAGTGGGCAATCAGCTCCAGCTCCGAGTGCTGCACCTGTTTCACCAGATTGTCGCGCCAGTGGTTATCTTCCTGACGCGAGTTCTCCAGCGGTGGATTGACCAGCAGCTCGCGCAGCGGCTCAATCATCGAAAACGGAATACAGATATTGAACTCACCCACCAGGTTGCCAATCTCCACCTGGAACGGCGTGTTGACCACGATATCGTTCGGTGAGGTGGTGATGTTGGTGAATTTCACCTGCATTTCAGAACGCACGTATTCCACTTCCAGCGGATAAATGGCTTTCCATGCGTCGCTGTAGCCTTCCAGCGCCAGCTTGAGCATGCGGCGAATCACGCGCTGCTCGGTATGGGTGAACTCACGGCCTTCCACTTTGGTCGGAAAACGACCGTCGCCGCCAAACAGGTTATCCACGGCGATAAACACCAGGCTCGGCGAGAACACCACCAGCGCAGTCCCCCGCAGCGGCTGCAGGTGAATCAGGTTCAGGTTGGTTGGCACCGGCAGGTTGCGGGCAAACTCATGGTACGGCTGAATCTTGATTGCCCCAACGCTGATATCCGGGCTGCGGCGCAGCAGGTTGAACAGCGCCATACGGAAATGACGGGCAAAACGCTCATTGATGATCTCCAGCGCCTGCAGACGCTCGCGCACCACGCGACGCTGGGTATTGGGATCATAGGGGCGGATATCGCCATCGGCCCCTGTGGAACTGTTCTCTACTTCCGCACTGTCACTGTCGCCATTGAGCAGCGCGTCAATCTCAGCCTGGGAGAGAATGCTATCGCCCATTAAGTCACCTCAAAATAAAGGCGGTAAACAGCACGTCACTGACTACCTGCGCAGGTTGACCTTTTACCAGCGGTGGCGCCAGCACCTGTTTGATCTGTTCAACCAGGGCCTGTTTGCCTTGCTCGGTTGCCAGCGCGCTGGCGCTCTGACGTGAAAGCAGCAGCAGCAAACGGCTGCGCACCTCAGGCAGGTAGTCATTCAGCCGACGACGGGTATCCTCATCCGGCAGACGCAGGGTAAAGCCTACGTACAGCACGCGATCGGGATCGTTATCGGGATTGACCAGGTTAACCGTAAACGTATCCATTGCAAAAAATACCGGGGCGGGCGGTGGCTCCACTTTGGCAGCCTCCGGCTTGTCACCCTCGTGTTTATTCATCATTCGCCAGACTGCATAGCCTGCCACGCTGCAAGCGGCCAGCGTTACAATCAGTAACACCGGTATTAGTATTGAACGTTTGCGGCCTTTAGCTTTCGCGTTATCAGACATGTTTGCAGTTACTTCCTGTGAATTATGGGCAAGCCTCTCGGCTTACCTGGACAGATTATCCCGCGTCTTAAGTCAAACAATGGGAAGAAAAGACGCGGGTTTTACGCTTACCTTCAGCGTTTAGTCGCTGTCAGGCAAAGATATCGACAGCGCCGTTGCCGGTCGCGCGCGCCTGGAGGGCTGCCGGGACGGCAATAGGCGTTATCTCGTTGTCACTGTCCTGGGAGAGGGTAAAGCTGCCGTACTGGCCGTCGCGACGTCCTTCCTGCTGGCCCTGATAACTCTGGCCCTGTGCGAAGGCGTCGCTGTTGACATTACTCTGTCCCAGGTTAATACCGCTCTCCGCCAGCGCCGTACGCAGCTGTGGGAGCGCCGCTTCCAGCGCGGCCCTCACATGGCTGTGGCTGGAAACCATTGTTAACTGTGCCTGATCTTTATCCAGCGTCAGGCTGATCTGTATCGCGCCGAGGTCTTCCGGATGCAGACGTAACTCGGCGTTCTGCTGGCCGTTACGGCTGAACATCACAATCTGCTGGCTCAGCGCCTGCTGCCACTCGTTGCTGCCCAGCTCCGCATTCAGCATCGGCGTGGAAGGCGCGCTGCTGGTGCTGGCCGTGGTGCTGACCAGCGGACTGGTACTGCTCAGCGGGCTGCTGATGGCCGGCGCGCTGCTGTCATGGCTGCTGAGCATCTCGCGCCGCTCTTCCGGTTTGCTCAGCGTGCTCAGCACCTGCTGAAAACTCTCATCCAGCGTCATACCGCTGTTGCTGGCCGACGTGCCGCTGGCGGCCGCGCTCTGCACCGGGCTATGGCTGACACCGGTCTGGCTGGTCAGCACATCGCTGCCTTTAGATGGCTGGCTATCCGGCTTCGCCTGTTCCTCTTTCAGCGCACTTTGCAGCGAACTGTTAAGTAACGCAGCGTTTAAGCTGGTGCGCGCCTCACCCCGGGTTTCCAGCGCGGTGCTGTTATCCGCTGGCGGGTTGCTGCGGTTTTCGACCACCGCTGGCAACATGGCAAACAGTGCCTGCACATTCTGTAAGTCGCTGGCAGTTAACGAACTTGCTGCGCGCTTGTCATTATCATCGGCTGATTTCAGTCCGGCTTTAGTGTTTTCCGGCTGTAAAAGTGCGTTTAACGCCTCTGGTTTGTCCAGTGCCTGCAGCAGGGCGCTTAATGACGCTTTTGTGACGTTTTTCGCGTCAATTTCTGCCGCCAGATCAGCGGATTGCGCGCCATTTCCCTGCTGCTTAACCAGCGTCAGCAGGCGGTTGCCCAGCTCGGTAATAAATCCCTGCGGCAGGGTGTCAGCAGCGGACAGATTGTCCACTGCCGATGAAGGTTGTGCTTTGCCGGTTTTAGCAAGCTGTGTCAGCAGTGTTGGCAGCGTGTTCATTCGCCTTTCCTCAATGCGGCCCGTTGGGCAAATTCATCCATCCGTTTCTGATCGAGACGGCTTTCCTGTCGTAATGCGTTCTCTTCCGCGCGGGTAATCAGCGTCTGATAGGCATTCAGCTTCTTATGCTTTTCACGCCAGTTGCTCAGCGCCTGTTCCAGCCGCTGGTTCCACTGATTAAGCTGCTGGCGATGCTGTTCGATGGCTTTTTCCAGCGTCTGAATAAACTGGTGATAATTGCTCCAGCGCGTGCTGGCGATGCCGCCGGACATATCCTGATTGAGCTTATTACGGTACTCATCCTGGTAATCGAGCAGCATGCTGAGCTGCTGATCGGCCTGCTGCTGACCGCGACGCATGTCGCCGAGGTGGATCACCGCCTGTTCCAGATCCTGCTCCGCCAGGTCGCGCAGCGTATCAATCGCATTGGCTGTCTTCATCGCGTTACCTCAAGTCGGGCGGCGTTAGCCGAACATCGCCTGCAGGTGCAGACAGGCATCGTCATAATCGCTGCGTTCAAAAATGCCCTGCTGCAGGAAAGCTTCCATCTGCGGATAGAGCTTAATGGCCCGGTCCAGCATCGGATCGCTGCCTGCGGCATAAGCGCCGACGCTCACCAGATCGCGGTTACGCTGAAAGCTGGAGAGCAACTGCTTGAACTGGCGCACGCGCGCATAGTGGGTTTCATCAATCAGCGAGGTCATGGCACGGCTGATCGACGCTTCAATATCAATGGCCGGATAGTGACCGGCCTCGGCCAGGCGACGCGACAGCACAATGTGGCCGTCGAGAATGGCGCGCGCCGAGTCGGCAATCGGGTCCTGCTGGTCGTCGCCTTCGGTCAGTACGGTATAGAACGCGGTGATTGAACCGCCGCCGTGAATGCCGTTGCCGGCGCGTTCTACCAGCGCCGGCAGCTTCGCGAACACCGAAGGCGGATAGCCTTTGGTGGCCGGCGGCTCGCCGATCGCCAGCGCGATCTCACGCTGCGCCATGGCGTAGCGGGTGAGGGAGTCCATAATCAGCAGCACGTGCTGACCGCGATCGCGGAAATCTTCGGCGATGCGCGTGGCATAAGCGGCTCCCTGCATACGCAACAGCGGCGAAACGTCGGCCGGCGCGGCGATCACCACCGAGCGCGCGCGCCCTTCGGCGCCAAGAATGTTCTCGATAAACTCTTTAACTTCGCGGCCACGTTCACCAATCAGGCCCACCACGATGACGTCGGCTTTGGTGTAACGCGCCATCATGCCGAGCAGCACCGATTTCCCCACGCCGGAGCCGGCAAACAGCCCCATACGCTGGCCGCGGCCCACAGTGAGCAGGGCGTTGATCGCCCGCACGCCGGTATCCAGCACATCGTGGATCGGCGTACGCTGCAGCGGGTTGAACGGCGCGGTGATCAGCGGCGCGCGGTAGCCGGTTTCCGGCGCGGGCAGGCCATCCAGCGGCTTGCCGCTGCCGTCCAGCACGCGGCCAAGTAGCTCCGGCCCCAGCAGCAACTGTTTACCGCTGTGATCGCCGTGCACGCGGGCATACACGCGCGCGCCGGGCAGAATGCCATCGACCTCTTCCAGCGGCATCAGAAACAGTTTCTGGCCGTTGAAGCCGACCACTTCGCTTTCCACTTCGGTAATTGTGCCGTTGTCGTGGCGCTCAATAATGCAGGTGGCGCCCAGCGGCAGCTGCAGGCCGGTGGCTTCCAGCACCAGACCGGTGGCGCGCGTCAGGCGGCCATAGCGGCGCACCGTCTGCACCTGACTGATGCGGTCTTCAAAACTGTCGAGCGCGCCCAGCCAGCGCGAAAGGCGTGACGTCATCAGAATGCTCCCGGTGCCGCCAGACGGCACAGCTCCTGCCAGCGCGTGGCGACGCTGGCATCCAGATCGCCGTCTTCGGCGCTGAGTTTACAGCCGCCGGGATGCAGCGAACTGTCGGCCAGCAAACGCCAGCCATGTAAATCGAGCGTTGGGCCCAGCGTCTGCTCAACGCGCTGCAGATCGTCCGGGTGCACGCGCAGCTGCGGTTTGCCGCTGAACATTGGCTCCTGCTGAATCAGCTGCTGGATCTGGCGCAGCAGGGCGCTGCCATCCACCTGCGTCGCCTGGCCAATCACCGTGCGCGCCGCTTCCAGCGCCAGCTGCATCAGGCGCGACGCAATCACGCTATCCAGCGCTTCCAGCGTGTGATGAAACTCGGTGACCAGCTGCTGCATACGCGCCTGTAACGGAGCCTGCTGCTGCTGGGCATCGGCCAGTCCCTGCTGGAACCCGGCGTCATAGCCGTTTTGCTGCGCTTCGGCGAAGCCTTTCTGATAACCTTCGCTGTAGCCCTGCGTCTGCGCATCTTTACGCATCTGCTGCTGCAGACGTTCCAGCTGCTGCTGCTGTTCATCTTCCTCGCTCAGCACGAGGTCGTTGTCCGGCTCGTCCGCCAGCAGCAGTTCAGGTTCGGGCGGCTGCGGTGCGCCTAAATCATCAGGCTGCCAGCGCTGCCATGCACGGGCGGAAAAGGCATCAGACATAGGTTTCCTCGCCACCACCAATTACCATCTCGCCAGATTCGGCCAGGCGGCGTACCACCAGCAGAATCGCTTTCTGTTCGTTTTCCACCGCCGACATACGTACCGGGCCACGGTTGGCCAGATCGTCGCGCAGGATATCGGCCGCACGTGCCGACATGTTTTTGAGGAATTTCTCGCGCAGTGGCTGCTCTGCACCTTTCAGGGCGATCAGCAACTGCTCGGACTCCACTTCCTGCAGCAAACGCTGGATGCTGCGGTCGTCCACTTCCACCAGGTTTTCGAACAGGAACATCTCGTCGATAATCTTCTGTGCCAGCTCGCCATCGAAGTCGCGTACTGCTTCGATAACCGCTTCTTCCTGCTGGGTTTTCATCAGGTTGATGATTTCCGCTGCGGTTCTTACGCCGCCCATCTTCGCGCGCTTGAGGTTGGTGCCATCCAGCAGGCCGTTGAGCACTTCGGTCAGCTCCGCCAGCGCCGCCGGCTGTACACCGCCGAAGGTGGCGATACGCAGCATCACATCGTGGCGCAGACGCTCGTCGAACAGCGCCAGAATATCCGCCGCCTGGCCGCGCTTCAGGTGCACCAGAATGGTGGCGATAATCTGCGGGTGCTCGTCGCGGATCAGATCCGCCGCCGCCTGCGGTTCCATAAAGTTGAGGGTTTCCATGCCGCTGGTGGTTTCGCGCGTTTCGAGGATATCTTCCAGCAGGCTGGAGGCGCGCTCTTCACCCAGCGCCTTGATCAACACCGAACGCAGGTAGTCGTTGGAGTTGAGGCTCAGCGCAGCAAACTGTTCGGCATCGGTTTCGAACTCGCGCAGCACTTCGGTCAGCTGCTTGTGCGAAATCTGTTTCATGCTGGCCATCGCGGCGCTGAGGTGCTGTACCTCACGCTGGTTGAGGTGTTTAAACACCTCCGCCGCACGCTCTTCGCCAATGGTCATCATCAGAATGGCGCTCTTTTCAGTACCGGTCAGACTCATAGTTCGTTACTCATCCATTCGCGGATAACCAGCGCCACAACGCGCGGATCGTTTTCAGACATATCGCGGATGCGCTGGCTCATCACCTCGGCGCTCATGCGGTTGTTAGATTTGCGCTCCTGGTCCAGCTCGTCTTTATTGATCTGGACGCTGTAAGCGGCTTCTTCTTCACGCGCGGCAGCACGGGCAGCGGCGGCTTCGGCGGCGGCTTTCTCGGCTTCACGTTTACGCAGCAGCTGCGGACGCACCATTTTGCGGTAAAGGATGAAGGCAACCAGTGCCACCAGCAGCCAGCGACCGGCGGTCATCAGCTGATCAAAGAACGACTGCTGCTGCCAGAAGGGCAGGTCGCCGCCGGTCGGCTCGGTGGTGTTGAACTGCGAGTTCACCACGTTGACGCTGTCGCCACGCGTTTGCGAATAGCCCATCGCTTCGCGGGTCAGATCTTCAATCTGCTTGATCTGCTGATCGTTCAGCGCCACCGCTTTGCCTTTGCCGTCATCGCGGTAGTTGACCACCACGGCGACCGACAGGCGCTGCACGTCACCGACGTTGAGTTTGGTGTGACGAATGGTGCGATCCAGCTCGTAGTTCACCGTGTCGTTGCGGCTGGAGCTGCTCGGGCCGCTGCTCTGCGCGGTGCTGGTCGCGGTGCCGGCATTCTGCGCGTTGTTGTTGTTCTGCTGACCGTTAGCGTTGTTATTGTTCTGCTGCTGCGGGTTGGTGACCGGCGCGGTATTGGCCGGCGCAGGCTGATTCGACAGCGCACCCGGTACGCCGCCCGGATACGGGCTGCCGTTCTGATCGTTGGTACTGGTCTGGCGTGAGCGAATCGCCGTGTTATTCGGGTTCGCATTCGGCTGGTACTTCTCGTCCGTCTGCTCACTGCGGTCAAAGTTAATCTGCGCGGTCACCTGCGCATGCACATTACCCTGACCGAGAATCGGATTCAGAATGGCTTCAATGCGCTGCTGATAGCGTGCTTCCACTTCGGAGGCGTATTTCAGCTGGGCATCGTTAAGATCGCGGCCTTCGCTGTCGGAGCGCGTCAGCAGACGACCCGCCTGATCGACCACGGTCACATTGCCCGGTGGCAGACCGGCTACGCTGCTGGAGACCATGTGCTGAATCGCCTGAATCTGGCCCTCATCCAGCGCACGGCCCGGTTGCAGGTTCAGCGTTACTGAGGCAGACGGGGATTTTTGCTCGCGCACGAACAGCGTCGGTTTTGGCATCGCCAGATGCACGCGCGCGCTCTTCACCGGTCCGAGCGTTTCGATGGTGCGCGCCAGCTCACCTTCCAGCGCACGCTGGTAGTTAATCTGCTCACTGAACTGGCTGATACCAAACTTCTCTTTATCCATCAGCTCAAAGCCTACCGAACCCCCTTTCGGCAGTCCCTGCTGGGCAAGGCGCAGACGCAGCTCATGCACTTTATCGGCGGGCACCATCAGGGCGCCGCCGTTTTCAGCGAACTGGTAAGGGATGTTCATCTGGGTGAGCTGGGTAACAATCGCGCCGCCATCCTCATCAGAGAGGTTGTTATAGAGAACGCGATAGTCGGGCGCTTTGGCCCACAGCACCAGCGCCAGAACCACGGCGATAGCGGCCGCGGCAGCAACGATTAATGGAATACGCGGATTTGCGCGCAGGCGGGCGAGAAGGTCATTAAAGCCTTTCTTTGCTGTATCCTGTGTGGCGGCTGCACTCGCATTCATGACCAATTCCTGCCTGACATAATTGACCGGGTGTATGTAGGTGACAAAATTGACTCCCTGATACGCATCCCCGCCCGTTGATGCCGTGTTGCTGGCCGACGGGGTAGGGGAAAAAATGAAATTCCAATCTAATGCCTGGCATTATTTGATGAATCGTGTCACTTCGATGGCTGGATAAGCCGGGTTTTTTGCAGTCATTTAGCGCCTTTGTCCTATTGACAGTGTGTTAACTTTTCCTCCGTGAAAAAAAGAACCCTTCATCTATGAGGTACAGGCAATGTCAATTCAGGCAATTGATGGCGTACTGCAGCAGCTGCAGCTGACGTCACTGCAGGCCAGTGGCAAACCGACCGAGTCCGCCAGTCAGCTCGATTTTGGTGCCACCATGAAAGCCGCGCTGGATAAAATCAGCGCCACCCAGACCGCTGCGCGCAGTCAGGCGCAGGATTTTGAGCTGGGTAAACCGGGCATCCAGTTGAATGATGTGATGGTCGATCTGCAGAAATCGTCGATTTCGATGCAGATGGGGATTCAGGTGCGTAACAAGCTGGTGAATGCCTACAGCGAGATCATGAGCATGCAGGTCTAGCGGCGCGCAATAAAAAACCGCCTGAGAGAGGCGGTTTCGTCAGGGTCAGGGCAGTGACAGTTTTTCGCTGATCGTCCTGTAGCCCTGTTCAGCGAAGCGTTGCTTGCTGATGGCATCGTTTTTGGTGGGTTCAAACCAGGCACCTTCTCCACTGGTTGAGAAAAACCAGACTTCTGGCTGTTCTGCGCCGCGCTGCACCCAATAAAATCCTTCCTGCATTATCATGTCCTCCTCACAGGAATATAGTTCAGCTACGCTGCGCTTAACAGCGTAACTGACAATATTCTCACCTGCAGACGAAAACCTAAGCAGATTGCACCTCTTCCGGTGGCATCAGTTTGCCACTGAGAAGTTTAAAACCGGCAGATTTAAAACGAGGCAGAGAAAGCGGTATCGGCTCCATCGGGCGATAAAAACCGCGTCCAGCATCCCAGTACCATACCTCAGGCTCAGTTGTGCTGCTGCCTACCCAGTAAAAACCCGTATCCATCAGTGCTCTCCAGAAATGAATGAAGGCACGCCTTCTCTAATTTCCGCAAAATAATGTCTTAATTAAACTCAATGATCAATCTCGGTTGCCGCTTCGCTTATTAACGCCAGCAGTCAGCGGCCACGAAAATAACATCCGGTGGGTCGGTCCAGATATCATCGAAGGTATTTTACTGATCCTGATAAGGATCTTTTTTGTCATCCTGACTGTCATCGCGTGTACGCGGGATTTCGCCGTGCTCACGAGCATCATCATGGGCTGGATGATCATCTTCCTCATAAGCATTACCTGCATGCGGCGCGGCTTCCGGTAAACCCTTGTGTACCTCGCCCTCGTTTTTACGCTCCTTGTTGGTTTCGTGTTGTTTCATCTTTCTCTCCAGTAGGGGTTTTGTTGTGATGAATTTTAGCTGATCGCTGGCCGTTTCTGGCGGCCGTAATCGTTTTCACACTCTACACGCAGAACGGCTAAATTGTACAGTTTTGCAAAGTTGTACAAGTTTATGGGGGCTGTATAGAAGTGCACGCGTCAGC
>NZ_JASEWO010000141.1:0-12533 GCF_030024295.1 Pantoea sp. Pa-EAmG | reverse complement strand
CGCGCACCACATACTGTGAGAATGGCGAGATATTCAATAAATTCATCGCATTCTCGACGGTACCCAGAATCAGTACCCCGGCGACCACGTAGGAGATCTTGCCAATACCGCCCTTCAGCGACACGCCGCCCAGCACGCAGGCGGAGATAACGATCAGCTCATAACCGAGCGAGGTCATCGGCTGACCGCTGGTCATGCGTGAAGCCAGGATAATGCCGGCCGCCGCTGATACCAGCCCGGAAAGGATAAAGATGATGATGCGCGTGCGCACCACCGGCACCCCGGCCAGCCGCGCCGCTTCCTCATTGCCACCAATCGCCAGCGTGTTGCGGCCAAAGGTGGTTTTGTTCAGCAGGAAACCGAACACGATCATGGTGGCGATGGTCAGCCAGATCGGTGCCGGCACGCCCAGCCAGTTGGCGTAGCCGAGGGTGAAAAAGCGCTCATCCTCAATCCCCACCGCTTTACCGTCGGAGAAGATATAGGCCAGGCCGCGCACAATCTGCATGGTCGCCAGCGTGGTGATCAGCGCGTTAATTTTGAGGCGCGCAATCACGAAGCCGTTAACGAAGCCGGTGGCCATACCGAGCAGCAGGCCGGCGGCGACGCCGATCCACAGGCTTTCGGTCATGTTGATCACCACGGCGGTGACGACGCCAGCGCAGGCAATCACCGACGCTACCGACAGGTCGAAATCGCCGGAGGCGAGGCAGAACAGCATGCCGCACGCCACCATGCCGGACATCGACATCGCCAGGCCCAGCCCTTTCATGTTGATAAAGGTGCCAAAATTAGGCACAAAGATGGCGCAGACGATAAACAGCAGCGCAAACACCACCAGCATGCCGAAGTTGTCCCAGATGCGCCCGAGCTGCAGGCCACTGCGCTGCACCGGTGGCGTATTGGACGTGGTAGATGAAGCCATTTTTACTCTCCTTTACCTCAGGCCACGGCGGCCGCTTGAGTGGTTTTCGGCATGGCCAGGCTCAGCGTCAGCTGCTCCGTGGCGGCGTCGTGGGGCAGTTCACCGGCAATCTCACCTTCGCGCATCACTACGATGCGGTCGGCCAGTCCCATCACTTCGGGCAGATCGCTGGAGGCAAACAGCACCGCGATCCCTTTGTTCGCCAGCTGATAAATCAGGTTATAGATTTCATGTTTGGCACCAACATCAATGCCGCGCGTCGGTTCGTCGAGCAGGATCACGTTCATCTCCTCCGACAGCCAGCGGCCCAGAATTGCCTTCTGCTGGTTGCCACCGGACAGATTCATGATCAGCTGATGCGCGCCCGGCGTTTTGATGTTCAGCGAGCGAATGTGGTGGTCCGCGTTTTTCGCTTCCCAGCCCGGCTTGATCAGACAGCCGGCACTCAGGTTGTGGCGGCGCGCGCTGATATTGATGTTTTCGCGCACCGAGTGCACCGGGATGATGCCTTCGGCTTTGCGATCTTCCGGGCACAGCATGATACCGGCGCGGATGGCATCAATCGGTTCGCGGATGTTGAGCTGCTTACCGTCCAGCGTGACCGTGCCTGCGCGCAGCCGGGTGGCACCAAACAGCCCTTTCATCAGTTCGCTGCGGCCGGCACCGACCAGTCCAAACAGACCGACAATTTCTCCGGCGCGCACCGTCAGCGATATCGGCATCCGCACGCCTTTCGCTTCCACCTGGTCCAGCTGCAGACGCACGGGCCCCAGCTCACGTGGCGCGTAGCCATAGATATCTCCGAGATTGCGTCCGACCATCGCCTCCACCAGATCGTCATGGTGGGTATTGGCCATATCCGTGAAGGTACGCACGTAGCGCCCATCCTTAAACACGGTGATGGCATCGCTCAGCGCGAAAATTTCTTCCATGCGATGCGACACGTACAGCACCACCCGACCCTGTTCGCGCAGCTGGCGAATCACGCGGAACAGATGCTCAATTTCGCGCGCCGACAGCGAACTGGTCGGCTCATCAAAAGCGATGATGCGCGCGTTGCGCGCCAGCGCTTTAGCGATTTCGACCATCTGCCACTGGCCGAGCGACAGGTATTTCAGCGGCATGTCGGGGTCGATATCCATGCCAAGATTTTTCAGCTGCAGACCGGCTTCGTAGCGCAGCAGCTTGCGATTAACCAGCCCGCGCTTGTGCGGCAGCTGGCCAAGATAGATGTTCTCCGCCACGCTCATTTCCGGTACCAGATGCAGCTCCTGGTAAATGATCGCTACACCGGCATCCAGCGCATCAACGGTATTGCTGAAGCTTTTCGCTGTGCCTTTGATGCGGATTTCGCCGCCGCTGGGCTGATAGCTGCCGCTGAGGATTTTCAGCAGCGTGGATTTGCCCGCGCCGTTTTCTCCCATCAGCGCGTGCACTTCACCGGCGCGGCACTGAAAAGAGATATCCTGCAGCGCTTTCACGCCAGGGAAGGTTTTGCTGATGCCATGAAATGACAGAAATGCTGGATCCGTGTTCATGGGAACTCCTGAGCCTCCATGTTTCGCACCGTAGCGGCGTTGGCTGCGCACATTTACCCCGGTCACTGACCTCAGTAAGCTCCCGGGGATAAACGTGTTTGCCGCCTTGCTACAGCACGAACTATGCCGGCTGCCTGTTAATTAACATCACATTGAGGACGGCTTAAAACCGACTTACATCAGCCCTTTCTTCGCCAGCTCGGTTTTGAAGTTGTCGCGGGTGATCAGCACCACGTCGGTCACTTCGGTGAATTTCGCTGGCTCCTGTCCTTTGGTCACCCAGTTGTAGAGCATTTCGCTGCTCTTATAGCCGTGCACGTCCGGGCTCGGCAGCAGGGAACCGTAGAAGCCGGTTGGCGCGCCTTTTGACAGCTCGCTTACCGCATCCACGCCGTTGATGCCGATGCCGATCACGTCCGGTGCCTTGAAGCCCTGGCCTTCGGTGGCGCGCACGCCGCCCAGCACGGTGTTGTCGTTCATGCCGACAATCAGCCAGTGCTTCACTTCCGGATGCTGCACCAGCAGCGAGTTACCGGCGTCAAACGCGCCCGGGATATCGTTGGATTTGGTCGGCACCTGATAAATCTGCTTCTCCGGGAAGCCGGCGGCTTTCAGCGCGGCCATCGAACCACCGGTGCGGCGGCGCGCGGTATCCAGTTCGTTAGCGGTAATCGCCATGACGGCGGTTTGCTTCACATCCCAGCCGCGTTTCTGCATCTCTTTGTACAGCTCCTGGCCCTGACGCTCGCCGATTTTGGTCGCTGCCATCATCACCAGCGGTACGGTATCCATCGGCTTGCCTTTGGCGGTGACAAACTGGTCGTCCACGGCAATCACTTTCAGGTCATAGCTGCGTGCTTTGGCGACGATAGCCGAGCCCAGCTTGGGATCCGGGGTACAGATGACAAAGCCTTTGGCGCCGCTCGCCGCCAGGCTATCGATAGCGTTCAGGGTTTTTTCACCGTCCGGCACGGCAATTTTGATCACTTCAAAGCCGAGATCTTTGCCGGCCTTATCGGCGAATTTCCACTCGGTCTGGAACCAGGGTTCCTCCGGCTGTTTGACGAGAAAACCGAGCTTCATGGTCTCGGCGATAGCGGATTGTGACATAAGCGCGGCGAGGCCTGCGGCCGCCAGTGCTTTAGTGAATTTATGCATGATGCTCTCCGGCACAATGGTGTTTTATCGCTGTTAATAACGAATCGGTGTAAACGCTACCAATCAGATTTCACGTTCGGGTACAGCGCAAAATCAGCGCGTTAGCTCAAAGGTTGTACAAAGGCTGTGCAAACGCTGGGCTAGTTGTAGCGGGAAAAGCGCGGAAAAATGTAGAGCGGTATCACATCCCAAAACGATGACTAAATCCTCCATATATTCAGCAAAATTAACCGGACATTAACTTTTGCTGTCGATCACACAACCCCGCCGATGACAGAAAAGTGCATATTCTCAGCCGCTGATGACTAACCGCCGCCCGCGCCCCATTCCAGGATAGAGCGAGACAACTCACACAGGAGAATCCCGATGAGCGCGGGAGCCATAACAATTGGGCTGGATTTCGGCAGTGACTCGGTACGGGCGCTGGCCGTGGAGTGCCACAGCGGTAAAGAGCTGGAAAAGGCGGTGGTCAACTATCCGCGCTGGGCAAAGGGTGAATTCTGCGATGCCCACGCCAACCGCTTTCGTCATCATCCTCAGGATTATATTGATGCGCTGGAGCAGGCGATCGTCAGCGTGGTGCAGGCGTTAAGTCCGGCGCAGCGCGCCGCGGTGGTGGGTATTGGCGTCGATTCTACCGGCTCGACGCCGGCCCCCATCGATCGCGACGGCAACGTCCTCGCGCTGCGTCCGGAATTCGCCAGCAATCCCAACGCCATGTTTGTGCTGTGGAAAGATCACACCGCCATAGAAGAAGCCGAAGAGATCAACCGCCTGTGCCGCAGCGGCCAGTTCACCGACTATACCCGCTACATCGGCGGCGTTTACTCCTCCGAATGGTTCTGGGCCAAAATTTTGCACGTGTCGCGTGCCGATGCCGCGGTGCGAGAGGCGGCGGTTTCGTGGGTAGAACTGTGCGACTGGGTGCCCGCGCTGCTGAGCGGTACAACCGCACCGGCCGATCTGCGGCGCGGACGCTGCGCCGCCGGGCACAAATCATTGTGGCATCCGGAGTGGCAGGGTTTACCGCCGGCGGCGTTCTTTCGCGCGCTCGATCCCATGCTGGTGGAACAGCTCGATTCGCCGCTGTTCACCGACACTTACACGGCCGATGTGCCGGTCGGCACGCTGTCGGGCGAATGGGCGCAGCGCCTCGGGCTGTCAGAACAGGTGGTGCTGTCCGGTGGCGCCTTTGACTGCCACATGGGCGCGGTTGGCGCGGGCGCACAGCCGTACACGCTGGTGAAAGTCATCGGCACCTCGACCTGCGACATCCTGATCGCCGACAGCGAACAGGTGGGCGATCGCGCGATCAAAGGCATCTGCGGTCAGGTCGACGGCAGCGTGATGCCGGGCGCCATCGGCTGTGAAGCCGGACAATCGGCGTTCGGCGACATCTATGCCTGGTTCAGTCGCCTGCTCGGCTGGCCCTTACAGCAGGCGGCGCAGCGCCATCCTGAATTACAGCCGCAGCTGGCCGCGCTGCAGCAGGATTTGATCCGCCAGCTGACCGACGCCTGGGCGGCAAATCCGCAACTCGATCACCTGCCGGTGGTGCTGGACTGGTTTAACGGTCGCCGCACGCCGGACGCCAACCAGCGCCTGAAAGGCGTGATTACCGACCTCAACCTCGGCACCGATGCGCCAGCGCTGTTCGGTGGCCTGATTGCCGCCACCGCCTTTGGCGCGCGCGCCATCATGGAGTGCTTCGAGCAGCAGCAGATTCCGGTGCAGAACATCCTGACGCTCGGTGGCATTGCGCGCAAATCCCCTGCCATCATGCAGGCCTGCTGCGATGTGATGAACCGGCCGCTGGACATTGTCGCTTCCGATGAGTGCTGTGCGCTGGGCGCGGCGATTTTTGCCGCCGTTGCCGCCGGCGTTTACCCCGATGTGCCGGCGGCGCAGCAGGTGATGGCCAGTCCGATTGCCGTCACCCTGCAGCCGGACAGCCAGCGCGTGGCGACTTATCAGCAGCTTTATCAACGTTATCAACACTGGTGCCAGGCGGCTGAACCGCAGTACGCCGCGCGCGCCGCATCCGCTAAGTAAAGGAGCGATGAATGGAACAGAAAGTCTGGTTTGTGATTGGTACACAGCATCTCTACGGAGCGGAAACCCTGCGCCAGGTTGAGCAGCATGCGCGCCAGGTGATGGACGGCCTGAACCAGGCCGGTACGCTGCCGGTGCCGCTTGAGCTGAAGCCGCTGGTGAAATCACCGGATGAAGCGCTTGCGCTGTGCCGCGAGGCCAATCACGACAGTCAGTGCGTCGGTATCATTACCTGGCTGCACACCTTTTCGCCGGCAAAAATGTGGATTGGCGGACTGAGTATTTTGCATAAACCGCTGCTGCAGTTTCATACCCAGTTCAATGCGGAAATTCCGTGGGACAGCATGGACATGGACTTCATGAACCTGAACCAGACCGCGCACGGCGGCCGTGAGTTCGGCTTCATTGGCGCGCGCATGGGTCTGCAGCACAGCGTAGTGACCGGTCACTGGCAGGATAAAACCAGCCAGCAGCGTATCGCGCGCTGGATCAATGCCGCGCTGGCGAAGCAGGCCAGCCAGCAGCTGAAAGTGGCGCGCTTCGGTGACAATATGCGCGAAGTGGCGGTCACCGAAGGCGATAAAGTGGCAGCGCAGATTCAGTTTGGCTATGCGGTTAACGGCTGGGGCGTCGGCGATCTGGTTGAGGTGGTGAACAGCGTCAGCGACGGTGATGTCAACGCGCTGGTCGACGAATATGAGAGCCAGTATCTGTTCAGCGCAGCGGCGTCTGTAAACGGCGACAAGCGGCAGAATGTGCTGGATGCCGCTCGCATCGAACTGGGCCTGAAGCGCTTCCTCGATAGCGAAGGCTGTAAAGCCTTTACCACCAATTTCCAGACGCTGCACGGCATGACCCAGCTGCCCGGTCTGGCGGTTCAGCGCCTGATGGCTCAGGGCTACGGTTTCGCTGGTGAAGGCGACTGGAAAACTGCCGCGCTGCTGCACATTCTGAAAGTGCAGGCCGGCACGCGCGCCGGCGGCACCTCGTTTATGGAGGATTACACCTACCACTTCGCGCCGGGCAACGAGCTGGTACTGGGCTCGCACATGCTGGAAGTGTGCCCGTCGATCGCCAAAGAGGAGAAGCCGCTGATTGATGTGCAGTTCCTCGGCATTGGCGGTAAAGCCGATCCGGCGCGTCTGATTTTCTCGACGCCGGCGGGTCGCGCGGTGAACGCCAGCGTCATCGACATGGGCGATCGCTTCCGTCTGCTGGTCAACGTGGTCGATACCATTGAACAGCCGCAGGCGCTGCCGAAGCTGCCGGTGGCACGTGCGCTGTGGCGCGCACAGCCTTCGCTGGCCACCGCTTCTGAAGCGTGGATCCTGGCGGGCGGCGCACACCATACGGTGTTCAGCCAGGCGCTGGATGTCGAGGACATGTACCTGTACGGTGAACTGCACGGCATTGAAGTGCTGGTGATTGATGACGAGACGCGCCTGCCGGCCTTCAAAGATGCGCTGCGCTGGAACGATGCGTACTACCGCCTGAAACGTTAATAGCCTGAAATGTTGAAGCAAGCCGCGAGGGTATCGCGGCTTTTTTTATGGCTTAAAACGTGCGGTCCAGTCAACAACGGCAGGCGTTACGTAAAGCCAGCGTGAATACCTCCCTGTCGCCCCGGCCGCCGCATCCCTGCGGCGTACGCTTTACTCCACTGCCCGCCTTTATTTCCTTCATATACGTGTGCTGCGAGTAGTCAGGTTTAAACGCCGCGCAGCGCATAAATGACAGCGATGAACAACTTAACTGTCCCATCAAGGCCAGCCCGAATAGCAAAGCGTCCGCGCCAGGGATGGCGCGGCCGATCGGCATGGATGCGGGGTTTCTTTGCGATCGGGCTGGCCTTGATGGGGCCGGGCACCCAATTAATAGCAACCCCACCCAACATCCACGAATCAGGGCATAAAAAAAGGTGCGCTAGTTTGCGCACCTCTTAAAAGACACATGCGATCACAACTAAGACGTTAAACGCTTAACCGGCGCGTTCTGCTGGCGGTCCCACATCACTGTCAGCAGACGCTGCAGCGCAATAAAGGCAAACAGCAGGATACCAATGGCGATTTTGGTCCACCACGAACTCAGCGTGCCGTCGAAGTTAATCCATGTCTGAATCAACCCCTGAATCAGCACCCCAAACAGCGTGCCCAGCACCGTACCGACGCCACCCGACAGCAGCGTGCCACCAATCACCACCGAAGCAATGGCATCCAGCTCGACGCCCAGCCCGGCCAGCGCGTA
The DNA here is from genome assembly GCF_030024295.1 of Pantoea sp. Pa-EAmG. Lineage (NCBI taxonomy): Bacteria > Pseudomonadati > Pseudomonadota > Gammaproteobacteria > Enterobacterales > Erwiniaceae > Pantoea > Pantoea sp. Pa-EAmG. The sequence continues at coordinate 4,616 of NZ_JASEWO010000141.1, read as the reverse complement.
GCCGGCCGAGGTGTAAATGGAAAATACGATGCCTGCCAGCGTCGCCAGCGTGGTCGACAGCATATAAATCTTAATCGTGGTGGCGCGCGTCGACACGCCCATCAGCTGAGCCGACGTCAGATTGCCGCCAATGGCGTACACCTGATTACCGAAGCGCGTACGGTGCGCCAGCAGAATGCCCCCCGCTACCACCACCAGCATAATCACCGCCAGCAGGCTGAGACGTCCGCCGCCCGGAATTTTCCACGCCAGGCTCGACAACGTGGTATACAGCGGATGATCGATAGGAATCGAGTTCTCCGACACCAGATAGCTGCAGCCGCGCAGGAAAAACATCCCGGCGAGCGTGATGATAAAGGCCGGGATTTTTAACGCATCAATTAGCCAGCCCATCATGGCACCAAACAGCGCGCCTGCCGCCAGAATCAGCGCAAAGGCCAGCAGCGGGTCGACATGGTAGTCGCCGATGATGCGCGCCAGGAACACGCCGGTGAAGGCGATCACCGCGCCAACGGACAGATCGATGCCGCCGGACAAAATCACAAACGTCATGCCAACGGCGATGATGCCGAGAAACGCATTATCCGTGAGGATGTTGCAAATCACCCGCGTTGAGGCAAAGCCGGGAAACTGGCTGAGGCAGAACAGATAGCCCGCGACAAACACCAGCAGGGTAATCATTAACGGTAAATGACGCTTGATCATGGTTTACGTCTCCCCTTCAGCATGGCGATAAAGCGCGGCGACTGCAGCAGCAGTACGCACATCACCACTACCGCTTTCACCACCTGGTTCAGCTCCGGCGGAAAACCTGACAGCAGGATGCCGGTATTCATTGACTGGATAATCAGCGCACCAACCAGCGACAGCACCAGGTTAAAACGCCCGCCCATCAGTGAGGCGCCACCAATCACCACCGCCAGAATGGCGTCCAGCTCCAGCCACAACCCGGCATTGTTGGCATCGGCACCGCGAATATCAGCGGCGACAATCAGCCCGGCTACCGCCGCACACACGCCGCTGATGGCGTAGGTGGACATCACCACCAGCCAGCCGGTCACTCCGGCATTGCGCGCCGCACGCAGGTTGATGCCTACCGCTTCGATGAACAGGCCAAGCGCGGTTTTGCGCGTCAGCAGCCACACCGCCACGGCCACCAGCAGGGTAATCCACACCGGTACCGGCAGCAGCCACAGCGAACCGCTGCCAAACCACGCGAGGCTGTCACTGTTAAAGGTGACGATCTGTCCCTGGGTGATCAGCTGCGCGATGCCGCGCCCGGCCACCATCAGAATCAGCGTGGCGACAAACGGCTGAATCTTCAGCAGCGCTACCAGCACGCCGTTCCACAGGCCGCACAGCAGCCCGGTGCCGAGCGTGGCCAGAATAATAAAACTCAGGCTGTGCCCCGCCACCGTCAGCGTCGCCGCCGTCGCGCCGGCAATCGCCATCACCGCGCCTACCGACAGATCGATCCCGCCGGTGGCGATCACCAGCGTCATACCAATCGCCAGCAGCGCCACCGGTGCGGCGCGGTTGAGAATGTCAATCGGGCTGCCGAATAACCGCCCGTCCTGAATGTGAATAGCAAAAAAGTTATTCGCCACCAGGCTGTCGATCAGCAGCACCAGAATCAGCGCGACGATCTGCGGCATGCCCGGCGGCAGCTTCGGCTTCCGCCGTTCCGGTTTTTCGTGTGTCATAGGCGATTCAAGCATGTTGTGCTCCTCCGTCCGCGATGGCGTTGACGATCGACGCCACCGACAGCTGCTCCAGCGGAATTTCGGCGACCTGCTTCAGATCGCGCATAATCAGCACGCGATCGGCATAGCCCACCAGCTCTTCCAGTTCAGAGGAGATGACCAGCAGCGCCAGTCCGTCGGCGCACAGGGATTCAATCAGCCGAATGATCTCGGCGTGGGCACCCACGTCGATACCGCGCGTCGGCTCATCCAGAATCAGAAACTGTGGTTTAGTCACCAGCCAGCGTGACAGCAGCACCTTCTGCTGGTTGCCACCCGACAGCAGCTCCACCGGCTGGTCGGCGTGCGGCGTGCGAATACCCAGGCTCTTGATAAAACGCTCGGCTATCGCCTGCTGCTCACGGCGTTTGATCGGCCGCAGCCAGCCACGCTGCGCCTGCAGCGCCAGAATGATGTTTTCCCGCACCGAGGCCGCGCCGATGATGCCGTCAGTTTTACGATCTTCCGGGCAGAAGCCCATGCCGAGACGTGAGGCTTTGGCCGGCGTGCGGATGTGCTGCACTTTACCTTTGATGGTGGCGGTACCGCGATCGGCGCGGCGGATGCCAAACAGCACCTCGGCGGTCTCGGTGCGCCCGGAGCCGAGCAGCCCGGCCAGCCCCACCACTTCGCCCGGCCGTACCTGCAGGCTAAACGGTTCAATGGTGCCTTTCTTGCCGTAATCCTCAAACGACACCACCGGCTGATTGCTGCGTAACGTGCTGCCCTGGCGCTGCAGTGCGGTTTCCAGCAGCTCTCGCCCCAGCATCAGCTTGATCAGCTCAATCTGCGGCAGCGAGGCGGTGTCCCGCGTGGCGATAAACTGGCCGTTGCGCAGTACGGTAATCCGGTCGGTAATACGGTACACCTGGTCGAGAAAGTGGGTGACGAAAATCAGACTCATGCCTTTGGCTTTCAGCTGCGCCATCAGGGTAAACAGCATCTCCACTTCGCTGGCATCAAGGCTGGCAGTTGGTTCATCCAGAATCAGTACCTGCGCGGAGAGATCGACTGCGCGGCAGATCGCAATGATCTGCTGCATCGCCACCGAGTAGTAGCCGAGCGGACGCGTCACATCCAGCGCGAAGCCGTAGTTGCGCATCAGCGCATCGGCGTCGCGCACCATGCGCTTGCGATCGATCATGCCGAAGCGGCGCGGCTCGCGGCCAATGTAGAGGTTATCCGCCACCGACATATTCGGCAGCAGATTCACTTCCTGATAAACGGTGCCAATGCCCATCTGCTGCGCATCGGCGGTACTGTGCGGCGCAATCACCGCGCCGTTGAGGGTGATGGTGCCGGCATCCCGCGTGTAGACGCCGGTCAGCACTTTAATCAGGGTCGATTTCCCCGCGCCGTTCTCACCCAGCAGCGCCATGATTTCGCCCTTGCGGATGCTGAACGACACGTTATCCAGCGCTTTGACGCCGGGAAAGCCTTTGCTGATGCCGTTGAGGCTCAGCAGGGGTGTTTCATCGTAGCTGCTCATCAGATTCTGCCTCGCTTACGTCATAAAAACCGCCCCGAAGGGCGGTTGCGGGGATCAGTAACCCATGCCTTTTTTCTTATCCAGCTCCGCCTGAGCGTCAGCCGGTAAGAACAGTTTTGATTCGGTTTTGATGATTTTCGGCGGCAGCGTGCCGTCTTTTTTGAATTTCTCCAGCGCGTCAAACGCCGGGCCAGCCATGTCCGGCGTCAGCTCAACGTTGGCGTTGGCCTCGCCGGCCAGCATCGCTTTATAGATATCCGGCACGCCATCAATCGAACCGGTGAGAATATCTTTGCCCGGTTTCAGGCCGGCTTCTTTAATTGCCTGGATGGCGCCGATCGCCATGTCATCGTTATGCGCATACACCATGCAGATGTTTTTGCCGTTGTTCTCGGCTTTGATGAAGCTCTCCATCACCTCTTTACCCTTACTGCGGGTAAAGTCACCGGACTGCGAGCGAATCACTTTGATGTTGTTGTGGCCGGCGATGGCTTCGGCAAAGCCTTTCTTACGGTCGATCGCCACGCTGGCACCGACGGTACCCTGCAGTTCCACCACGTTACACTGCTTGTCACCGACGGTTTTCACCAGCCAGTCACCAATCAGTTTGCCTTCCAGCACGTTGTCGGCCGTCACCACCGCCATGTACAGCGATTTATCTTTCACCACGATGGCGCGGTCCAGCAGGAACACCGGGATTTTGGCGTCTTTGGCCTCTTCCAGCACCGGTTCCCAGCCAGTCTGTACCACTGGCGCGATGAAGATGGCGTCAACGCCCTGAGCGATAAACGAGCGCACCGCTTTGATCTGGTTCTCCTGCTTCTGCTGACCATCGGCAATTTTCAGGGTGATACCGCGCTTTTGCGCTTCACTTTTTGCCACGTTGGTTTCGGCAGAACGCCAGCCGGATTCAGAACCGACCTGCGAGAAGCCCACCGTCATGTCGGCAGCCAGAACCGATGTGCTGAGTGCGGCGCTGACCATGGTGGTCAAGAGTAAACGTTTCCACATAATTTTCATTCCTCTGAAGGGAGTGTGCTGTAGGGGTACAAACGCGCTTCAAGCCTGGCGCAATTGCGCTAAAACAAGCGCGACACACCTCACAAAACAGAATGAATTAAAGGGGTTACGCGTATCAGCGTGTCAGACAGCTGACTCAGCTTATGGACAAAACGCCTGAACTTTATGTCAGCGGAGGTTAAATAACTGTAATAAACAGAAGCGGTTATGACCGCAGGCACTGGAAACGATTACAACGGACGCGTAAAGAATGGTTATTCATGTGGGCGGCAGGCAATGTTCTGTTTTGTGATAGTTCGCACACTTGCGATTTGACGTTTCATCACAGCTGCACCCTTGTGCGTCACCCGTTACCGATAAATCGC
>NZ_JASEWO010000352.1:0-1332 GCF_030024295.1 Pantoea sp. Pa-EAmG | reverse complement strand
AAAAAAACTCCCAAATCGGGAGTTTTTTTATGTGCTCGAATTATTCAACGTCCAGATTAAAGGTCACTGGCCCATCATTAATTAAATGAACTTTCATATCTGCTGCAAAAATTCCTGTTTGCACATTATTGAATTGTTGGCGGGCATATTCCACTAGCTGTTCATAAAGTGCTTTGGCTTCGGCTGGAGGCATCGCTGGGCCAAAGTCTGGGCGTAAGCCTTTTTGCGTTTGTGCCATCAAGGTAAATTGAGAGACCAATAAAATCCCGCCATTTGCTTGGCTGACATTCCAGCCCATTTTGCCTTGTTCATCATCAAAAATTCGGTATTTCAGAATTTTATCAATCAGCTTCTGGCCTTTCTCTAAAGTATCTTCTTTACCCAGACCTAAAAATACCAGTAAGCCGTGTTGAATCTCACCTGTAGTTTCGCCCTCAACCACCACTTTCGCTTCGAGGACGCGTTGAATTAGTGCGCGCATAAGAATTAAAGATTAAATGTTCAGTCAGTTGCGCAGTCTAGCAGATTTAGTGACCCTACAGCGGAGTGCAAAATAGAGCCTTCGATTGCTTGATCTTATTTTTCGATGTGTTTTATTAAAATTATCTTTTTTATCTATTGTTAAAATGTTTGTATAGTCCCCGTGCAGGAAAGGTATTTGATTTTGGATTTAACAGTATGTTTAAACGAACGTTTTTATTCACAATAATGGCAGCAACGTTAGGCACCGCGTATGCAGCTCCTTTAACAAAAGACAATGGTGCGCCTGTCGGTGACAACCAGAACTCAACCACAGCTGGCGCGAATGGTGCAACCTTGTTGCAAGATGTGCAGCTTATTCAAAAATTACAGCGTTTTGGCCGTGAGCGTATTCCTGAGCGTGTGGTCCATGCACGGGGTACAGGTGTATACGGTGATTTCGTCGCAACAAAAGATTTGTCTGATTTAACCGTCGCTTCTATGTTTAAGGCAGGTACGACCACACCTGTATTTGTTCGTTTTTCTACGGTGATTCATCCGAAAGGTTCACCAGAAACTGCGCGTGATCCACATGGCTTTGCCGTGAAGTTTTATACCCAGCAAGGGAACTGGGATCTCGTTGGTAATAACTTGCCCGTATTCTTTATCCGTGATGCGATCAAGTTTCCTGACTTTGTACATGCGATGAAGCCTGACCCTGTGACCAATGTTCAGGATCCTAACCGCATTTTTGATTTCTTAAAAAGCCAGCCGTGGTCGATCAATATGTTGACCTATGTCTATTCAAACTTGGGCACACCTGAAAGCTACCGTACGCTGGATGGTTTTGGCGTGCATGCATTCAAGTTATAC
>NZ_JASEWO010000140.1:0-12550 GCF_030024295.1 Pantoea sp. Pa-EAmG | reverse complement strand
TGAAATATTTTAGATGGTTTTAATGGTCAATTTCAGTTGATACTTTATGTAATCCCTTCGTTGTTAAGCGCCTGCGACAGAATTTACCATTCTATTACAAAGGCACCCGCGGGTGCCTTTGCTGTTGCTATGACAAATCAGTTACTGGTATCCAGCTCCGGGAAGCTTTTAACCAGATCGTCAATCGCTTTCATCTGCGCCAGGAACGGTTCCAGCTTATCGAGCGGCAGCGCGGACGGGCCGTCGCATTTGGCGCTGTTCGGTTCCGGGTGCGCTTCGATGAACAGACCGGCGATGCCTACCGCCATGCCCGCACGCGCCAGTTCGGCAACCTGCGCACGACGACCGCCAGAGGCCGCGCCAAACGGATCGCGCGTCTGCAGCGCATGGGTGACGTCAAAAATCACCGGGCTGTTGTTAGTGACTTTCTTCATCACGTTGAAACCGAGCATATCAACCACCAGGTTGTCATACCCGAAGTTGCTGCCGCGATCGCACAGAATCACCTTGTCGTTGCCGCCTTCGGCAAACTTATCGACGATATTGCCCATCTGGCCTGGGCTGACGAACTGCGGCTTCTTCACGTTAATCACGGCACCGGTTTTCGCCATCGCTTCCACCAGATCGGTCTGACGCGCCAGGAAGGCCGGCAGCTGAATCACATCCACCACGTCGGCAACCGGCTGCGCCTGCCAGCTTTCGTGCACGTCAGTGATAATTTTCACGCCGAACGCCTGCTTCAGCGCCTGGAAAATTTTCATGCCTTCGTCAAGGCCGGGACCACGGTAAGACTTGATGGAAGAGCGGTTGGCTTTGTCAAAAGAGGCTTTGAACACATACGGAATGCCGAGCTTGTCGGTTACCTTCACGTAATGTTCGCAGATGCGCATGGCGAGATCCTGGGATTCCAGCACGTTCATGCCGCCGAAGAGAACAAATGGCAGATCGTTTGCGACCTTGATATCGCCGATACTCACTACTTTCTGTGTCATGCCCTTTCCTTAAATGTCGGGGGACGCTTAGTGCAGCGTCACCTGTTTCTGTTCAATTGCGTGGATCTGCACTTTAATCATCTCGCTAACCGGGTCTTCAGGACACTGTTCAACGAAATAGGTCAAATCGGTCAGTGCGATATGCTCGCACTCCAGCTGGGCGTAAATCAAACCGCGGTCGCGAATCTCATAGGGATCGTCCGGGTCGATTTGCAATAGCACCTGGCTGACGTTGAGCGCCAGCTCCATCTGCTTCTCATCCATCAGCGCCGCTTTCAGCGTGTCGAGCATTTTGCGCATCACGCTGACGGTTTTCGCTTCATCGAGGTCGTCAGAGTAGAGCTTTGCCGTCGGGCTGATGTTGCCCTTCAGCCACACTTCCAGCGTATGGGTGTCGAGCGTCTCACCGTTAAACGGATTGATCAGCCACATTTCACCGTCGAGCCAGTCGGCACGCAGGATCAGCTGCGTCGGGAAAATCACCGGCATCAGCGGCAGCTCAAGCTCATCCGCAATGTGCAGCAGAATCACGCCGAGTGATACCGCCGTCCCCTGCCGGCTCTTCAGCACTTTATCGATCCACAGCGCGTCTGACAGATTGTAGACGCCGCTGGCACCGCCAAAGCCCCACTGCTGGTAAAACAGATCGAGCAGCTTCTCCAGCTGCAGATCCGCATCCTGTTCGCTACTGACATAGCGCCGCGCCTCTTCAACCAGGTCAGCCAGCTGCTGCTGGACGGAAGGCGCAGAAAAATCATTGCGTATGGCGCAGGTCGCACCAATCACCGCTTCACTTAACGGTGTTTCACTGTAATCAAGTTGCACTGGCGAGGTCATACTATCCCCAATAACGGCATTTTGGTCATCGCCAGTTTAATCACCAGTAATAATGCGACCACGGCGACTAAACAGGCGACCCAGCGGGTCGCCATGCTGCGCGGGCGACGACTCAATGCCACGGAACCTAAGGCGATGTAGATGATAACCGCTAACAGCTTCTCCGTCAGCCAGCTTCCTTGTGGGGTAAACGGATAAAAGTGGGTAATCAGCACCAGCAGTGCACCGCTGAGCAGCAGGAATGTATCGTTGATGTGCGGCGCAATGCGCACCCAGCGGCGCTGCAGCAGGGCAGATCCGGTGGTCATCCAGTAAAAACGCAGCAGAAACAGCGTGATGGTGATCGCGACTGTCAGCAGATGGAAATTTTTTATCAGCGGATACCAGCTGGCCATAGTGCTTCCTTAAGTAAGTTGTCCAAGCGTGACGCGCGGATTGCCGCCGTAATCCTCAACGGTGGTGACCGCCAGGAAACCGTGATGGGTCAGCAGCGCGCGTACAGCCTCGCCCTGCTGCCAGCCGTGTTCCAGCAGCAGCCAACCCTGCGGCTGCAACCAGTGCGGCGCGCGTTCAATGATTAATCGTAAATCGGCCAGCCCGGCCTCCTCCGCCACCAGCGCGCTGAGCGGCTCAAAACGCACGTCGCCCTGCTGCAGATGTTCATCGGCGGCATCAATGTAAGGCGGATTGCTGACAATCAGATCGAAACGTTGGGCGGGCAGATCGTCGAACCAGTGGCTGAGCACAAATCCGGCGTTGGTGAGGTGCAGGCGCTGGGCGTTGTCCTGCGCCAGCGCAACCGCAGCGGCGATGCGGTCGCAGCCGGTAATCTGACAATCGGGCCGCTCGCTGGCCAGCGCCAGCGCAATGGCGCCGGTACCGGTGCCGAGATCGAGCACCGCGGAGGGCGTCGCGGGCAGCCGCAGCAGCGCCTGCTCCACCAGCACTTCGGTATCCGGACGCGGAATCAGCGTGGCATCACTGACGCGTAGCGGCAGCGACCAGAACTCGCGTTCGCCCACCAGATGCGCAATCGGCTCACCGCGCACGCGGCGTGCCAGTAACGTCTCCAGCTGCGCCAGTTGCGCATCATCGAGCGGGCTGTCATCAAACGCAACCAGCCAGCTGCGCGACTTGCCGGTGACAAAACCCAGCAGAATCTCCGCGTCGCGCTTCGGGCTATCGCCTCCGCACAACGCAGCCTGCGCCTGCTGCAGCCAGCGCCGGACGTTCATCACTCCTGCCCGGCCAGTGCGGCCAGCTGGTCAGCCTGATACTCCTGCACAATCGGCTCGATCAGCGTATCCAGCTTGCCTTCCATGGTTTCGTCGAGGCGGTAGAGCGTCAGGTTAATGCGGTGATCGGTGACGCGCCCCTGCGGGAAGTTATAGGTACGGATTCGGTCGGAACGGTCGCCGCTGCCCAGCAGGTTACGCCGCGTTGAGGCTTCCGCCGCCTGGCGCTTCGCCATTTCCGCCGCGTGAATACGTGCGCCCAGCACCGCCAGCGCTTTGGCTTTGTTTTTGTGCTGCGAGCGCTCATCCTGGCACTCCACCACGATGCCGGTTGGCAGGTGGGTGATACGGATCGCCGAATCGGTGGTGTTAACGTGCTGACCGCCCGCGCCGGAAGAGCGGAAAGTGTCGATTTTCAGATCGCCCGGATTGATGTCCGGCAGCTCGGCTTCCGGCAGCTCCGGCATCACCGCCACGGTACAGGCGGAAGTATGAATGCGCCCCTGCGATTCGGTTTCCGGCACGCGCTGCACGCGATGACCGCCGGATTCAAACTTCATGCGACCGTAAGCCCCGTCACCGGTGATACGCGCAATGACTTCTTTGTAGCCGCCATGCTCGCCATCGTTGGCGCTCATGATCTCCACCTGCCAGCGGCGCGCTTCGGCATAGCGGCTGTACATGCGGAACAGATCGCCGGCGAAAATCGCCGCTTCGTCGCCACCGGTGCCGGCGCGCACTTCGATAAAGCACGGACGTTCATCGTCGGGATCTTTCGGCAGCAGCAGCACCTGAAGTTGCTGTTCCAGCACCTCGCGCTTTTCGCGCGATAGTTTCAACTCTTCCTGCGCCATGTCGCGCATTTCCGCATCGTCGAGCAGCATTTCAGCCGTTTCGACATCTTCCTGCACCTGCTGCCATTCGCGGAAACAACGGGTGACGTCGCTCAGCTGGGCATATTCACGTGATAACGCGCGGAAACGGTCCTGATCGCCAATTACGCCGGCATCGCCCAGTAACGCTTCAACTTCTTCATGGCGTTCCTGCAGCGCTTCCAGCTTGGCAACAATCGAGCTCTTCATCTAATAGAGGGTATCCCAGTGATAGGTCGTGACAGACCAGATTACTCTAAACCGAGGCTGTCACGTAAGATCTGCAGGCGTTCGCTGTCGCCGTCGCGCGCGGCCTGCTGCAGTGATTTGGTTGGTGCATGAATTAAACGGTTGGTGAGCTTGTGTGCCAGCTCCTGCAAGACTTTTTCGGCATCAGCACCCTGACGCAATGCCGCCAGCGCACGATCCTGCAGCTCGGCGCGCACGTCGTCAGCCTGCGCGCGGTATTCGCGGATGGTCTCACCGGCGCTTTGCGCGCGCAGCCAGGCCATGAATTCACCGCTCTCCTGCACCACAATGCTTTCCGCCTGCACCGCCGCCGCTTTGCGCTGCGCCATGTTCTGCTCGATGATCGCCTGCAGATCATCCACGCTGTACAGATAGGCGTTAGCCAGCTTGCCCACTTCCGGCTCGACATCGCGCGGCACGGCGATATCCACCAGCAGCATAGGCTGATTACGGCGCGCTTTCAGCGCCCGTTCCACCATGCCTTTACCAATAATCGGCAGCGGACTGGCGGTGGAGGAGATAATGATATCGGCATCGGCCAGGCGGGTTTCGATATCGGCAAGGCCGATCACTTCGGCGCCGACTTCGTCCGCCAGCAGCTGCGCGCGTTCGCGCGTGCGGTTGGCGATCATCAGTTTACGCACGCTGTGTTCGCGCAGGTGACGCGCCACCAGTTCGATGGTTTCACCGGCACCAACCAGCAGGACGTTAACGCTGCTGAGTGATTCGAAAATCTGACGGGCTAAGGAGCAGGCAGCGAAGGCGACCGACACCGCGCTGGCGCCGATTTCGGTTTCGGTGCGCACGCGCTTGGCCACCGAGAAGGTTTTCTGGAACATGCGTTCCAGCTCGCTGCTCAGCGCATGGTCGCGCGAGGAGTCAGCATGGGCTTTTTTGACCTGACCGAGAATCTGTGGCTCGCCCAGCACCAGCGAGTCGAGTCCGCTGGCCACGCGCATCAGGTGGCTGACCGCCGCATTATCCTGATGCCAGTACAGGCTGTTGCGCACGTCCTCTTCACGTAAGTCGTGATACTCGCACAACCAGCGCACCAGCTGCTCCTGCAGATCGGTCTGCTGCTCTACGCTGAGGTAGAGTTCCGTCCGGTTACAGGTAGAAAGCACCACCCCGCTCTGCACCATCGGCTGAGACAGCAAGCTGTTCAGCGCCTGGTCCAGCGTGTCTGGCGTGAACGAAACACGTTCGCGCAGCGCAACAGGTGCGGTTTTGTGGTTGATTCCGAGAGCAAGCAGCGTCATGGTGATTCGGGTTGGGAAGTCCCAATAATTGTCAGGTTTTGTGCTGCGCATTCTACAAGATGCAACAGATCAAGAAAAGCCATACAAAGCCTATGACTGTAATAAGATTAAACTGATCGTGCGCAATTATCCTGACATCGCCATTGACGGCACAGAGACGGATGGTTAGCGTTACCGGTTACGACGTAAAAACGTGTCTGAGGAGACGACCACGTGATGCATTTGCCCCCGCGCCAGCTGTTGCGCCTTTTGCCCCTTGCCAGCGTGTTGCTGGCTGCCTGTAGCATCAACAAACCCCAGCAAGGTCCCGGTCCCAGCACGACATCGCCGCAGTGGCAGCAACACCAGCAGGCGGTAGCGAAAATTACCCAGTACCAGACGCGCGGCGCTTTTGCCTATCTGTCGGATAAGCAAAAAGTTTATGCCCGCTTCAACTGGCAGCAAACAGCTGCAGACCGCTATCGTCTGCTGCTGACTAACCCGCTCGGCAGCACAGAACTGCAGCTCGACGCGCAGGGTTCGGTGGTGCAGATTGTCGATAACAAAGGCAAACGCTACGTCAGCAACGACGCGGAGAAGATGATTTCCCAGCTCACCGGCATGGATATTCCGCTGGCGAACCTGCGTCAGTGGATGATGGGTCTGCCAGGCGACGCCAGCGACTATCAGCTGAACAACAACTATCAGCTGCAAAGCCTGACCTACAGCCGCAACGGCCAGCAGTGGAAGGTGACTATTAACGATTACGACAGCAAGGTGAACCCGCCGCTGCCGGCCAACCTCGAACTGACCGAAGGCGGTCAGCGCATCAAACTGCGCATGGATAGCTGGACCACACAATGATCACCACCTGGCCCGCGCCGGCAAAGCTCAACCTGTTTCTCTACATTACCGGCCGTCGTGCAGACGGCTACCACAATTTGCAGACGCTGTTTCAGTTTCTCGACGTTGGCGACACCCTGGAGATTACCCCGGATAACAGCGGCAGTATCACCCTGCTGACGCCGCTTGATGGCGTGGCCGATGAAGACAACCTGATCGTGCGGGCGGCGCTGGCGCTGCGTGCTGCGGCGGCGGACAAAGGTACGCTGCCGCCGCAGGCTGGTGCCCGGATCGCGCTGGAGAAGCGCCTGCCGATGGGCGGTGGTCTGGGCGGTGGCTCGTCTGATGCAGCGACGGTGCTGGTGGCGCTGAACCATTTGTGGCGCACCCAGCTCAGCGTGGATGAGCTGGCTACGCTTGGCGTGCGTCTCGGTGCCGATGTGCCGGTATTCGTGCGCGGCCACGCGGCGTTTGCCGAAGGGGTCGGCGAGCAATTGCAGCCCGCGTTTCCGGCGGAAAAATGGTATCTGGTGGCCCATCCTGGCGTCAGCATCGCCACCCCGGATCTGTTTCGCGATCCTGAACTGACGCGCGATTCACCAATACGCACATTAGATGAACTGTTGCAGCGTCCTTTTCACAATGATTGTGAAGCGGTAGCAAGAAAACGTTTTCGTGAGGTTGATGCGCTGCTTTCCTGGCTGCTAGAATACGCGCCGTCGCGCCTGACAGGGACCGGCGCTTGTGTGTTTGCTGAATTTGACACCGAGTCCGCTGCTCGTCAGGTGCTGGAGCTTGCCCCGAAATGGATGTGCGGATTTGTGGCGCGTGGGCTTAATCTCTCGCCGTTACAGCGTACCCTTTCCGGGCTCTAAGCGTAAACGTGACAGTGTCACCCTGTTCCAGATACTGCACGTGACGCATTAACACACCCGTATGAACAGGCTCAAATGTATTCGCCGGTTATTTTTGAGCGGTTCATTCTCTGGACGCCAAGCCTGAGGTTCTTCTCGTGCCTGATATGAAGCTATTTGCTGGTAACGCCACCCCGGAACTAGCACAACGTATTGCCAACCGCCTTTACACTAGCCTCGGAGACGCCGCCGTCGGCCGCTTCAGTGATGGTGAAGTAAGCGTACAGATCAACGAAAATGTACGCGGTGGTGATATTTTCATCATCCAGTCCACCTGTGCCCCCACCAATGATAATCTGATGGAGCTGGTTGTGATGGTCGACGCTTTGCGTCGGGCTTCTGCTGGTCGTATTACTGCTGTTATCCCTTACTTTGGTTATGCCCGTCAGGACCGCCGTGTGCGTTCTGCTCGTGTGCCTATCACCGCCAAAGTGGTTGCCGATTTCCTCTCCAGCGTGGGTGTTGACCGTGTTCTGACAGTTGACCTGCACGCCGAACAGATCCAGGGCTTCTTCGATGTCCCGGTTGATAACGTGTTCGGTAGCCCAGTTCTGCTGGAAGACATGCTGCAAATTGGTCTGGAAAACCCGATTGTGGTTTCACCCGATATCGGTGGTGTCGTGCGCGCCCGCGCTATCGCGAAACTGCTGAATGACGCTGATATGGCCATCATCGACAAACGTCGCCCACGCGCAAACGTTTCTCAGGTCATGCACATTATCGGTGACGTTGCCGGTCGTGACTGTGTACTGGTCGACGATATGATCGACACCGGCGGTACGCTGTGCAAAGCGGCTGAAGCACTGAAAGAGCGCGGCGCGAAACGCGTGTTCGCTTACGCCACCCACCCAATCTTCTCTGGCAACGCGGTGGAAAATCTGCGCAAATCAGTGATTGATCAGGTGATTGTTTGCGACACTATTCCGCTGTCGGAAGAGATGAAGTCGCTGCCAAATGTGCGTACGCTGACGCTGTCTGGCATGCTGGCCGAAGCCATTCGTCGTATCAGCAACGAAGAATCGATTTCGGCGATGTTCGAACATTAATTGTTCGCGAAAAACCGGGCGCCCTGCCCGGTTTTTTATTGCCTGTGGGCGGAGTAACATCCCGATAAAGCCGCTTCCGCCGCCACTATTTGCGCGATAAATGGCCTCAAAATCCACCAATCTCCCCGCCTTCCACTCTTTTTATCAGACAAGCGCATCCGGGCTTTAGCGGTCCAGTGATTAGTGATATTTTTCACCACACTTTTGCTGAGAACTCCGACCACCATGCCACTCGACATTTATACGTTGTTTATTTGCGAGCTCTACGTGCTGGGGTTTCTGAGCATTATTTTGATTTTTGCCTGGGTCGGGGCGCAGTACGACCGGGTGCTGGGTTTTACCACCCTGACGCTAATACTGACGCTTGCCGCCGTGCTGCTCAGCAGCCTGCGCAGCGCCGGTTTGCACTTTTTGCCGGTGGCGGTCGGGAATGTCATCATGCTGCTGGCCTACGGCACCCTGCTCAACGCCTTTCGTACTTTTTGCCGCCTTCCGCTCGGTTTTTGCTGGATCACTGGCGCGCTACTGTGGGCCCTGCTTTGTGCCTTTCCGCAGTTCTATCACGGCCAGCCGAAACGCGTGCTGGTCATGTGCCTGCTGTGCATCATCTTTACTGCCGCGCTGATTCGTCTGCTGTGGCAGGCACGCGCCACGCTGACCGTCACTTTCTGGCCCGCGCAGATACTGCTGTGGATCCACTTACTGTTCCATATGGCCCGCATTTTCCTTGACGATGCGGTGGCCACCCCCGTTCCGGGTGCCATTGGCGGTTCCGGCTTTTCGGTGTATGTGATTCTGGAGTCGATCCTCTTCGTCATCGGCCTGACCTTCACCATTCTGGCGATGGTCAATGAGCGGACGCAGATCGCCCATAAGCTGGCGTCGCTACACGATCCGCTCACCGGCGTATGGAACCGGCGCGCACTGTTTGAAGCCGCAGAAAAACTGCTGCTGCGTCAGGGGCGTCTACCGCAGCCCTATATTTACAGTGCAGTGCTGTTCGACCTCGATCATTTCAAAAGCATCAACGATCGCTATGGTCATCAGCAGGGGGATCGGGTGCTGGTCGATTTTTGTCAGGTGGTGAAAGCGTTAATGCCGGTTGAGGGTCAGTTTGCCCGGCTGGGCGGTGAGGAGTTTGCCGCGTTGCTTCCTGGCGACAGTGAGCAGGCGCAGCGCATATGTGAGCGTATCCGGCTGGCGACACAGCTGTCGCTACCCAACGACATCGGCTATACGGTGAGCATTGGCTTTGCCACTGCCAGCCAGCGGCATCAGGCGTTTCCCGCCCTGCTGGCGCTGGCTGATGAAGCCTTGTATCGCGCTAAAGCCGCCGGACGTAACCGCGTCGAAGGTTATCAGACGCTGCAGGCGGCAATGGCGGAAGCCGGTTAGTGCGTTGAGTGGTGATCGCGACGGCAGCGTTTGTCACCGTAGTGACGCAGCCAGTAATAGCGGTCTTCCACCCTCTCCCGTCCGCTGACGCGTGCGCCGACCAGCCACAGTAGCGCACCCACGAAAATACTGAACATCGCTCCATGCGCGAGGAACTGTGGCAGGTTGACCGACGGCAGCTGGTTAATGATGGAATAACCCACCCCGAGCACCATGGTTAACAAGCCGAGACACATCAAACCATTACCGACGGTGCGGCAGTGTTGACGTTTCATGATTCACCTCCATCCTTTTCAGCAACGCAGAAAACAGCACGTTTGGTTAACTGGCCATAAGTTTAGGCAATGGCTGGCGGTTAAGATGCGTACAGGATCACACATCCTTCACAATGTCTGACAAAACTTTACCGCCAGCACCTTGATTTCGATAGAAATTGATTATTCACCTTTGGTCATTAATCTGTCATTGCGCCCTTTGTCATCCCCGCTGGCAGGCAGTAAACTATCGCCCTTTCGCAGCGAGACAGGATAAACATCGTGAGCAGCATTAAACTGATTGTGGGGCTTGCCAATCCCGGCGCTGAATACGCGGCAACGCGCCATAACGCTGGCGCCTGGTATGTGGATTTACTTTGCTCGCGCCATAATCAGTCTCTCAAAGAGGAGCCGAAGTTTTTCGGCTACACCGCGCGCCTGTCGCTGGCCGGCGAGGATGTGCGCCTGCTGGTGCCCACCACCTTTATGAACCTGAGCGGCAAAGCGGTGGCGGCGATGGCAACGTTCTATCGCATTACGCCGGAAGAGATTCTGGTGGCACACGATGAAATGGACCTGCCGCCGGGCGTGGCGAAATTCAAACAGGGCGGCGGCCATGGCGGTCATAATGGCCTGAAAGACATCATCAGCAAGCTCGGTAATAACAACAATTTTCATCGCCTGCGCGTCGGTATCGGCCATCCGGGCGATCGTAACAAGGTCACCGGATTTGTGCTCGGCAAGGCACCGGCCAGCGAGCAGAAGCTGATTGACGAGGCGGTCGACGAAGCGGTGCGCTGCACCGAACTGTGGCTAAAAGAAGATAAGATTAAGGCGATGAACCGTCTGCACGCCTTCAAAGCCAGCTAAGCCAATTCCCGCGCCGCCGCAGGGAATTCTGTGTATAATGCGCGAAAATTTTTGAATCAGTCGGCGCTGTCTGCCAGCGCTGCACACTCAGTGAGAAAGGTAAGATCATGGGATTTAAATGCGGTATTGTGGGCCTGCCGAACGTCGGTAAATCCACCCTGTTCAACGCGCTGACCAAAGCGGGTATCGAAGCAGCCAACTTTCCGTTCTGCACCATCGAACCCAACACCGGCGTGGTGCCGATGCCTGACCTGCGCCTCGATCAGCTGAGCGAGATTGTTAAGCCACAGCGCGTGGTGCCAACCACCATGGAGTTCGTGGACATCGCCGGTCTGGTAAAAGGCGCGTCGAAAGGTGAAGGCCTGGGCAACCAGTTCCTGACCAACATCCGCGAAACTGAAGCCATCGGCCACGTAGTGCGCTGCTTTGAAAACGACAACATCATCCACGTCTCCGGTAAAGTAAACCCGGCAGAAGATATTGATGTCATCAACACCGAGCTGGCGCTGTCGGATCTCGACACCTGCGAACGTGCCATTCAGCGCTGCCAGAAGAAAGCCAAAGGCGGCGACAAAGATGCTAAGGCGGAACTGGCCGCGCTGGAGAAGTGCCTGCCGCATCTGGAAAACGCCGGTATGCTGCGCTCGCTGGCGCTGGACGCCGATGAGAAAGCCGCGATCCGCTATCTCAGCTTTCTGACGCTGAAGCCGACCATGTACATCGCCAACGTCAATGAAGACGGTTTCGAGAACAACCCGTATCTCGACCAGGTGCGCGCGATTGCTGAAGCCGAAGGCTCAGTAGTGGTGCCGGTCTGTGCGGCAGTGGAATCGGACATCGCCGAGCTGGAAGATGAAGAGCGCGACGAGTTCATGGCCGAGCTGGGCCTGGAAGAGCCGGGCCTCAACCGCGTGATCCGCGCCGGTTATGCCCTGCTCAACCTGCAGACTTACTTCACCGCAGGCGTGAAAGAAGTGCGTGCCTGGACCATCCCGGTTGGCGCCACCGCACCGCAGGCAGCCGGTAAAATCCACACCGACTTCGAAAAAGGCTTTATCCGCGCTCAGACCATCGCGTTCGAAGATTTCATCACTTACAAAGGTGAACAAGGCGCGAAAGAGGCCGGCAAAATGCGTTCAGAAGGTAAAGAGTACATCGTGAAAGATGGCGATGTGATGAACTTCCTGTTTAACGTCTAAATAAAATGTGTTGTCTCATGAGGTTTCACCGAGCCTCATCAAGAGCGCAATAACTATAAAATCCACGCAATTGCGTGGATTTTTTATTACATGCTTTTTACGGGCGGGGATAAATTGCCAGCGCCAGTCACATCGCACTCTTTACGGCGGCTGGTCAAAATCTCGGCTGCAGCGCTACTTATAGCTCCCCTTACCGAACCACATTACCTGTTTGATCGAAACGGGCAACCGGGCTGATGCTATTGAGGTACAGCCTGGCTGCAACCAACGGTACTCCCTGGATATACAGCAATTTAACTTATCCTGATGAACGAAAGGTTTCGAGGCAGGATTGGCTGATAAACCTGATGGACCTAAATATACTTACGCTTCGTTTGTCATTATAACAGAGCGCACTCATGAGCCGATACCATGTTGCTGGCAGTGAAGGTAAGTTTGAAAAAGACTCAGGCGAGCAGGTCATAGCCAATAAGCTGAGGCTCACCGATTCCACTGAGATGAATGAGGCAGAACTTGTTCTGTTAGAACAACTCTACCAGTCAGTTTTTGAAGAAAACTTTCCCGAAGGAAAACTTAACGTCGCGCTACTAAAAAGCTGGCATCGCC
>NZ_JASEWO010000351.1:0-1336 GCF_030024295.1 Pantoea sp. Pa-EAmG | reverse complement strand
CATCGCTGACGTCACGGATCATCGCATCCACCAGCGAGAAGCGCCACAGCGGTTCCGGAATGGTCAGCGCTTCGCGTTTGGTGCTGTCGATGTACAGATCCATGTGCTCATTTTTGATGATGCGATCGGCCCAGTCTGGATAGGCAATACAGGCTTTACCAATCGCCACCAGATCGAAGCCCGAGGCCAGCGCCAGTTCGGCATCCTCTTTGTTCACCACGCCGCCAACGCCAATCACCGGCACTTTCGCCAGCGTCGCCGAGCGCTGTTCAATGTATTTGCTGATTAACGGCGTCGGATCCTGGGTGTCGACAATCGACGGACGCAGCAGCTGGCCGACGGAGAAGTGCACGTAATCCAGCCCGCGCGCCGCCAGTTTTTCCAGCAGGTACAGCGTGTCGTCCCAGCGGATACCGGGCACTTCCAGCTCTTCCGGCGAGAAGCGATAGCCGATGATGAAATCCGCTGCGGCGAAGCGCTCCGCCATTTTGTGGGTGATTTCCAGCACTTCCAGCGGGAAGCGCGCGCGGTTGTCGCGGCTGCCGCCCCATTTGTCGTCGCGCTGGTTAGAGTTCGGCGAGTAGAACTGCTGAATCAGGTAGGTGTTAGCGCCGTGGATCTCCACGCCGTCGAAGCCGGCTTTGATGGCGCGGTTCACCGCATCACCAAACTTGGTGATCATCACCTCCACTTCTTCCGCCGTCAGCGCCTGCGGGGTGCTGGCACCTTCACGCGGCGCGGCGATAGCGCTGGGCGCGACCGGGGTTTTCCCGCCGATCAGCGCGGGCTCAACCATGCGGCCGCCGTGGTAAATCTGCAGAATGGCTTTGGAACCCTGAGACTTGATGGCGTGCGCGATTCTGGCCAGGCCAGGAATTTTGTTGTCGCTGTCGATGCCGATAGCGCCCGGGAACGCCGGACCGCGGTTATCGATAAAGGCGCACTCGACGATCACGGTGCCGATGCTGCCGGCACGCACGCGATAATACTCAACGAGATCGCTGGTCACGCCGCCGTCGTAATAGCCGGTACAGGTGGTCATCGGGGCCATCACCAGGCGGTTTTTCAGCACCGCCCCTTTCGGTAATGTCAGCGGATTAAGAATCGGGGTGAGCGTATTCATGATGAGCAACTCCAGAATTAAGAAATCGTGTATTCAATTCTTTGGCAGTTCGGAGGTCTTTATAATTAATTTAAGTGGTCCGACTTCATGGTATAAATATACCATTTTATTTAGTTACATAACCCAGATTGTTAGTTATATAAGTTTTACGCGTGAAAATACTTTTTATTGCTCATTGCTGAAATCCGCGCTCCGCTAAGTTTTAACCAATAC
>NZ_JASEWO010000139.1:0-12641 GCF_030024295.1 Pantoea sp. Pa-EAmG | reverse complement strand
TTTGAGTTACATCAAATTATCGCGCTGGTTCGTATTGATGAATCTATGGCCACGACGCTATTGGCCAGTGAGTTTCTCTTAAGGAAATTTAAACAACTTCCCTTTATTGTTTTGGATATCAGTGAAACGTTTCCGCAATTATCGGCTGGTAAAAAGCAGCCGCTGTTAGCACGCCTGCAACAGGAATTTCGCTTATCGCTTTCTCAATTTGGGGCAGGAAAAGCACCGGCTACGGCAGTATACGAAAATCTGTTTAGCGTGTTAAAAATGGACAAAGCGTTTATTCATGCGCTGGCGAAACGTGCCTCATTTACGCCATTTATTCAGACTGTTATCGATAATTTTTCCGCTTACGCCCCGCAAATAATTATTTGTGGCGTTGACGATAATGCCCTGCTGGAGAAAGTCAGTTCCCTGAGCGGCGCGCAGCTGCAGGGCAGTCTGTTCCCGGTGGTTAAAGCGGAACGGTTAAGCGATCTCATCTATCCGCACGTCACGCTCACCACGCCTTCACAGCAGTAACCTTTCATCTGTCTTCTCCGTCACCCCGACGGTAGACTACGCTTTATCTTTAAACGCAATGCGGGTGGCGCACCGTTGCGCACCTTCCGGAGTGTCGATGCAATTTATTAATAGCTGGCAGCAGACGTTGCCGGGATTCTACACCGCGCTGGACCCAACGCCGCTTGCCGGCGGGCGGTTGTGTTATCACAATGACGCGCTGGCGCAGGAGATGGGCCTGGATGCCGCGCTGTTTGCTGGCCAGGGCCACGGCGTGTGGTATGGCGCAGCGTTGCTTCCCGGCATGTCGCCGCTGGCGCAGGTCTACAGCGGGCACCAGTTTGGCGTGTGGGCCGGTCAGCTGGGTGACGGACGCGGTCTGCTGCTGGGCGAACAGCAACTGGCCGACGGCCGCAAACTTGACTGGCATCTGAAAGGCGCGGGCCTGACCCCCTATTCACGCATGGGTGATGGCCGCGCGGTGATCCGTTCCAGCGTGCGCGAGTTTCTCGCCTCGGAAGCGCTGCACCATCTTGGCATCCCGACCACGCGCGCGCTGGCGCTGGCCATTGGCGACGAACCGGTCCAGCGTGAAACCCGCGAGCGCGGCGCGATGCTGATGCGCATCGCCGACAGCCATCTGCGTTTTGGTCACTTCGAGCATTTCTATTACGGCGGTGAGCCGGAGAAAGTGCGCCAGCTGGCGGATTACGCGATTCATCATCACTGGCCGCAGCTGGAGCAGGAGGCCGATCGTTATCTGTTGTGGTTTACCGATATCGTCAAACGCACCGCCAGCCTGATTGCGCAGTGGCAGAGCGTCGGCTTCGCACATGGCGTGATGAATACCGATAATATGTCGATCCTCGGCCTGACGCTCGATTACGGGCCTTATGGTTTCCTTGATGACTACAATGCGGATTTCATCTGTAATCACAGCGATTATCAGGGGCGCTACGCCTTCAGCAACCAGCCGATGATCGGCTTGTGGAATCTTAACCGCCTGGCGCATGCGCTGTCCGGTTTGCTGAGCACGGAACAGTTGAAACAGGCGCTCAGCCATTACGAAAGCGAGCTGATGCGGGTGTGGGGCGAGAAAATGCGCGCGAAGCTCGGGTTGCTGACCGCCGATGCGGGGGATAACGCCATTCTCACTGACCTGCTGGCGCTGATGACGGCAGAGCACAGCGATTACACCCTGACGTTCCGCCTGCTGAGCGAGACGCAGCAGACAGAGACGCGTTCACCGCTGCGCGATGAGTTCATCGACCGTGACGCCTTCGACCGCTGGTATCACGGCTATCGCCAGCGCCTGCTGCAGGATGGCGTCAGCGATGCGCAGCGTCAGGCAGTCATGAAAGCGGCTAACCCGGCGCTGGTGTTGCGCAACTATCTGGCCCAGCAGGTGATCGATGAGGTTGAGCAGGGGGAAACGGCGGCGCTGGCCAGATTACATCTGGCGCTGCAGCAGCCGTTTAACGAGGCGGCCATCAGTCCGGAACTGCGCCAGCGGCCGCCGGAGTGGGGAAAAACGCTGGAGGTGAGCTGCTCCAGCTAGCAGGCATCAGAAGCGGCTGTCCACGGCAGCCGCCAGCAGCGCCAGCACCTCCGCGCTATCATCCCAGCCGAGGCACGGATCGGTAATCGACTGGCCGTAGGTCAGCGGCTGGCCGCTCACCACTTTCTGATTCCCCTCCTGCAGGAAACTCTCAATCATCACTCCCGCCACTGCCCGCGAACCGGCCCGGATCTGCGCCGCCACGTCCTGCGCCACATCGCGCTGGCGGCGATGCTGCTTCAGGCAGTTGCCGTGGCTGAAGTCGATCACCAGCTGTTCCGGCAGGTTGAAGTCGCGCAGGTTGGCGGCCGCAGCGGCGACATCTTCAGCGTGATAGTTCGGCTGACGCCCGCCGCGCAGGATCACGTGACCGTGCGGGTTGCCGCTGGTCTGATAAATCGTCATCTGCCCGGTTTTGTCAGGTGACAGGAACATATGGCTGACGCGCGCGGCGCGAATCGCATCAACCGCGATCTGCACATTGCCGTCGGTGCCATTCTTGAAGCCCACCGGGCAGGAGAGCGCCGAGGCCATTTCACGGTGAATCTGGCTCTCGGTGGTGCGCGCGCCAATCGCGCCCCAGCTGATCAGGTCGGCAATAAACTGGCCGATCACCATATCGAGGAATTCCGTGGCGGTTGGCATGCCGATGGCGTTGATATCCAGCAGCAGCTGGCGCGCGATAGCGATGCCGCGGTTGACGTCGAAGCTGCCATCGAGATCCGGATCGGAAATCAGACCTTTCCAGCCGACTACGGTGCGCGGCTTCTCAAAGTAGGCACGCATCACAATTTCCAGCCGGTCCTTGTGCTGTTCACGCAGCAGACTGAGACGCTCTGCGTACTCCAGCGCGGCCTTTGGGTCGTGCAGCGAGCAGGGGCCGATAATCACCAGCAGGCGTGGATCTTCACCGGTCAGGATGCGCGCGATGCGCTGACGCGCGGCGGTAACGTTAGCGGCAATCGCCGCCGAAATGGGGTGTTGTTGCGCCAGCGCGGCCGGCGTCAGCAGCGTGCCGATGCGCGCGGTGCGCAGTTCATCAGTTTTGTTCATTGGGATTCTCAAAAATCTGTTCTTCGCAGCGGTGAAATACCGGGAAGTGATGATGATCACAATAAACCATTAGCCCGTGAATTCAACCAGCTAAATCAAAAGGCTATTCATTACTGACGGCAGCCAGGCTTTACAACCTGGCAGGTGAGGTCAGTACATGCTGCGGCGCAGGCCCATGATGTCGAGGATTTTGGTGGCGATCTCTTCGACAGAGTAATTAGTGCTGTTGAGATAGCGAATCTGATGGGTGCGGAACAGCGCCTCCACTTCACCGACCTCCAGCCGGCACTGACGCATCGACGCATAACGGGTATTTTCAGCGCGCTCCTGACGAATCGCCGCCAGCCGTTCCGGATCGATGGTCAGGCCAAACAGCTTGTGCTGATGGGCGCGCAGCGCAGGCGGCAGCTTTAGGTTATCCATGTCATCAGCGATGAACGGATAGTTAGCCGCGCGTACACCAAACTGCATCGCCAGGTACAGGCTGGTCGGGGTTTTGCCGCAGCGCGATACCCCCAGCAGAATCACCTGCGCATCTTCCAGCCCGCGCAGCGAAATACCGTCATCGTGCGCCAGGGTGTAATCAATCGCGGCGATGCGGGCATCGTATTTGCCTAAGTTACTGGCGGTCAGGCCGTGGGTACGGTGCGCCACCGGCATCGAGGCCACGCCCAGTTCGCTCTGCAGCGGTGCCACCAGCGCCTGCACGATGTCCTGGCAGAAGCCTTCGCTCTCCAGAATGATGTCGCGCACCTCTGGTGTGACAATCGAGAAAAACACCAGCGGACGCACGCCGCTCTGCTGGTAGAGCGCATTGATCTGGGCTTTCACCGCCTGGGCGCGCTGCACATTCTCCACGAACGGCAGCGTCACGCTGTTGGTATTCACCGGAAACTGCGACAGCACCGCGTGGCCCAGCACTTCCGCGGTGATGGCGGTGCCGTCAGAGATATAGAATACGCTGCGTTCAGTGCTCATGGTTGACCTCATGCTTTTGTTTACTTTTGCGTAACATTATCACCTAAAATATTTCATTTTCACTAAGGGTAAAATGAAATATCCCTATCTGCCCGGAGAATAATCTATTTTTACGCTGCGCTTATTACCCATCATAGATGAAAAGCCGGGTTGTTCAGCGCTAATTTCTCGCTTTTGCCCGCGCGGGCGCAAAATAAAAACGGCAAGCGTTGCGCAACAAAAAACGCGGCTAACCTCATGAAAAATTGAAAAATATCGCATTGTCAATAGGTTGGTAAAAAATAGCTGCGTTGCGCAACAAGGCGCTTTTCGGGGAGTAATCCGATTTTAACGCTGATTTTCTGCTTTAACGATTCAACACTTAGTCTTTATTAATTGATTGTGCCAGGCTGATTTGGCGAATAGCAAAATGTTCCATGTGCTCCAATCATTTAAAAGGATAATCTCAATGTCCAATCAAGACCAACAGTCGCTAGTGCTCTGGTACAACCAGCTTGGCATGCATGATGTTGATCGGGTGGGGGGCAAGAATGCTTCCCTGGGAGAAATGATTACCAATTTGTCGTCGCTCGGGGTATCCGTGCCAAACGGCTACGCGACGACATCTTACGCTTTTAATCAGTTTCTCGACCAAAGCGGACTGAACCAGCGTATTTATGCATTGCTGGACAACACGGATATTGATGATGTTGCAGCGCTGGCGCAGGCCGGCAAACAGATTCGTCAATGGGTGGTGGATACGCCTTTCCAGCCAGAGCTGGAAGCGGCGATCCGCAGCGCCTATGAACAACTTTCTGCTGATGACGCCGAAGCCTCCTTTGCGGTGCGCTCTTCGGCCACCGCCGAGGATATGCCCGATGCCTCGTTTGCCGGCCAGCAGGAAACGTTCCTTAACGTGCAGGGCTTCGACGCGGTGCTGGTGGCCGTGAAGCACGTATTCGCCTCGCTGTTTAACGATCGCGCCATTTCATACCGCGTGCATCAGGGCTACGACCACCGTGGCGTGGCACTCTCGGCCGGTGTACAGCGCATGGTACGTTCCGATCTCGCCTCCTCCGGCGTGATGTTCACCATTGATACCGAATCCGGCTTCGACCAGGTGGTGTTCATCACCTCGGCGTTCGGTCTTGGCGAAATGGTGGTGCAGGGCGCGGTCAACCCGGATGAGTTTTACGTGCACAAACCGACGCTGGCCGCTAATCGCCCGGCGATTGTGCGCCGTACCCTGGGCTCGAAGAAGATCCGCATGGTGTATGCTGATTCGCAGGAGCACGGCGAACAGGTGCGCATTGAGGACGTGGAACAGGAACAGCGAGACCGCTTTAGCCTGACCGATGACGAAGTGCAGGCGCTGGCGCGCCAGGCGGTGCTGATTGAGCAGCACTATCAGCGTCCGATGGATATTGAGTGGGCCAAAGATGGCCACACCGGCAAACTGTTCATCGTGCAGGCGCGGCCGGAAACCGTGCGTTCCAACGGACAGGTGATGGAACGCTACAGCCTGCAGGGCAAAGGCAGCGTGCTGGTGGAAGGCCGGGCCATCGGCCATCGCATCGGTGCGGGTGAAGTGAAGGTGATTCACGACATCAGCGAGATGCACCGCATCGAGAAAGGCGATGTGCTGGTCACCGACATGACCGACCCGGACTGGGAACCGATCATGAAGAAGGCGTCGGCGATCGTCACCAACCGCGGCGGCCGGACCTGTCACGCGGCAATCATTGCGCGCGAGCTGGGCATTCCGGCAGTGGTGGGCTGTGGTGACGCCACCGAGCACCTGAAGGACGGTCATAAGGTCACGGTGTCATGCGCTGAAGGCGATACCGGCTATGTGTATAACGATCTGCTGGACTTTGAAGTCACCAGCTCGCAGGTTGATACCATGCCGGATCTGCCGCTGAAAATTATGATGAACGTCGGTAACCCGGATCGCGCGTTTGACTTTGCCTGCCTGCCAAATGAAGGCGTTGGGCTGGCGCGTCTGGAGTTCATCATCAACCGCATGATTGGCGTGCACCCGAAAGCCTTGCTGGAGTTTGATCAGCAGACGCCGGAACTGCAGGCGCAGATTGGTCAGATGATGAAAGGCTTTGACGATCCGGTGGAGTTCTACATCGCGCGGCTGACCGAAGGGATCGCCACGCTGGGCGCGGCCTTCGCGCCGAAGCGCGTCATTGTGCGATTGTCGGATTTCAAAACCAACGAGTATGCCAACCTGGTCGGCGGCGAGCGTTACGAGCCGGAAGAGGAAAACCCGATGCTGGGCTTCCGCGGCGCCGGACGCTACGTGGCGGACAGCTTCCGCGACTGCTTTGCGCTGGAGTGTGAAGCCGTGAAGCGCGTGCGCAACGACATGGGGCTGACCAACGTTGAGATCATGGTGCCGTTTGTACGCACCGTCGATCAGGCCGAGGCCGTGGTGGCCGAACTGGCGAAGCAGGGCCTGAAACGCGGCGAGAACGGGCTGAAGGTGATCATGATGTGTGAGATCCCGTCCAACGCGCTGCTTGCAGAACAGTTCCTGCAGCACTTTGACGGCTTCTCTATCGGCTCCAACGACATGACGCAGCTGGCGCTGGGGCTGGATCGCGACTCCGGCGTGGTGTCGGCGCTGTTTGATGAGCGCAACGATGCGGTGAAGGCGCTGCTGTCGATGTCAATTCAGGCGGCGAAGAAGCAGGGCAAATATGTCGGCATCTGCGGCCAGGGGCCTTCCGATCATCAGGACTTTGCTGCCTGGCTGATGGAGCAGGGCATCGACAGCCTGTCGCTCAATCCGGATACCGTGGTGGAAACCTGGCTGAGCCTCGCTGAGTTGGACGCGGCCAAAGCATAATCTGTTACACCTGCCTGGTGCCCGGCAACCGTCGGGCACCTGTCTGTTATCTCATCCTACTTTTCATCACCTGAGATTGCCATAAACCCAGCGCTGACGGCGTTCGCCGCCGGGCCGCTCTGTTTATCGCTGAATTGCAGGCAAAAAAAAGCCCATCACAGGGGATGGGCAAAGACTACACACAGCAATTCTTCACTTTACTCAGGGGAAAAAGGTTGTTTAAAAATCAGTGGCTTGATTTAAAACATAGTGAACATGTTATTCACCGCCGCCGCTGGCGTCTTTAAGAATCCTCTTATTAGTTTAAAGCTGATAATCTTTCATTACGTTTTATGACCCATCCGGCACAGGAATCAGTGCGAAAAATAATCATTTTATCGGTCCGATCGGGCTTAAACGCTGAAAAGTGCGTTTTTTCTTAAAAATCACTAATGGAAAAAATTATTGTGTCGCGAAATTAAGTGGTACGGATTAATGAGTGTTAACCACGGCTGACTAATGCAAATCGCGATGGGTGCGGAGAGGGAAAAGCGGATAAGCAAACCGGGCCTGAGGCCCGGTTATGCGCCGGAAGCGCGTTATGGCTGCGGCTCTTCGTGTTCGGCCAGTGCTTCGATGGCCGTTTCCGGATCGTCATCCGGCGCCGGCGCTTCATGCATCCACACCGAAACCAGCCGGTAAGAGACCGCCAGTACGACCGGACCGATAAACAGTCCAATCATACCGAAGGCGAACAGCCCGCCGATGACGCCGGAAAGTATCAGAATCATCGGTAAATCGGCGCCCATGCGAATCAGCATCGGACGCAGCACGTTATCCAGCGTGCCGACTACGCAACTCCACACTAACAGCACCGTGCCCCAGGTGGTGTCGCCGCTCCAGTAGAGCCAGATAATTGCCGGCACCAGCACAATCAACGGTCCAAGCTGCACCAGGCAGGTAAGAATCATTAATACGGTCAGCAGCGTGGCATACGGAATGCCGGAAATCGCCAGACCGATGCCGCCCAGCACGCCCTGCACCAGCGCGGTCACCACCACGCCGAGCGCCACGGCGCGGATCGCCTGACCGGCCAGCAGCACGGCGGCGTCACCGCGCCGTCCGCCCATGCGGTAGGCAAAGTGCCGGATGCCGAGACCAACCTGCTCACCGCGCCAGTACAGCAGCACGCTGAACAGCAGCATCAGGGCAAGGTGCAGCATGAAACGGCCAAAGTGTCCGGCCTGGGCGACAAAGAAGCCGGTGGTGCGGCCAATATAAGGCTGGACCTGGCTCATGATCGCCGCGCCGCCGCCGTCGATCAGTTTATGGTAGCTGGAATAGAGTTTGCGTCCGGCATAGGGAATATCGCGCAGCCAGGCGAGATCCGGCAGCACCAGATGGCGCTGGGTCGCCCAGGCGATGACCGGCGCGCTGTTATCAATCAGGCTGCTGACCAGCAGCGCGATAGGAATAATAAACAGCAGCAACAGCAGAATCGTCATGGCGATCACCGCCAGCGAACGGCGACCCCACAGCAGTTGCTGCAGACGAATCATCAGCGGCCAGGTGGCAATCACCACCATGCTGGCCCAGGCGAAGCCGAGAATGAACGGCTGCACCACCCACAGACAGGCAATGATCATCAGCAAAATAAACATCAGCGAGAACAACATTTGCGGTAAGTCCACACCGCGTTGCAGGCTTTTCATCACAACTCAGACCTCAGTAATCCTTCAGGAGGGCGCTCCGCGGCGCCTTCACAATGATGATCTATTTCCTGAAAATTAAACAGAAAAAGCAGCGCGACGCGGCCGTTTTCCTGAAAAAACAGCGGGCGGCAAAAAAATGTGATACAACCAAGAGCTGAAAAAAATTAACCACGCAAACGTTTACAACATCCCGGTCACGAAATAATGATCCCACAGATTTCTCAGGCGCCAGGCCTCGTTCAACTGGTGCTGACATTCCTGCAGTCGCTGAAAGAACAAGGTTTTACCGGCGACACCGCGACCAGCTATGCCGACCGCCTCACGCTCTCCACCGATAACAGCATCTATCAGCTCCTGCCCGATGCGGCGCTGTTTCCGCGTTCAACGGCGGACGTGGCGCTGATCGCCCGACTGGCTGGTGAGCCGCGTTTCAACAGCCTGGTGTTTACCCCGCGCGGCGGCGGCACCGGCACTAACGGGCAGTCACTCAATCAGGGCATTGTGGTCGACATGTCGCGCTACATGAACCGCATCCTTGAGATCAACACCGAGCAGGGCTGGGTGCGGGTAGAAGCCGGCGTGGTGAAGGACCAGCTTAACGCCTGGCTTAGGCCGTACGGCTTTTTCTTCTCTCCGGAGCTGTCGACCAGTAACCGCGCCACGCTGGGCGGCATGATCAATACCGATGCCTCCGGTCAGGGCTCGCTGGTGTATGGCAAAACCTCCGATCACGTCGAAGGCCTGCGTGCCGTGCTGCTGGGCGGCGAAATTCTTGATACGCGCGCCATGCCCACCGCGCTGGCGGAACAGCTGGCCACAACGCCGACCGCTGAAGGGCGCATCTATAAAGCAGTGCTTAACCGCTGCCGCGAGCAGCGTGAACTGATTCTGGCAAAATTCCCCAAACTGAACCGCTTCCTTACCGGTTATGACCTGCGCCATGTGTTCAGTGATGATTTGCAAACTTTCGACCTGACGCGCCTGTTATGCGGTGCCGAAGGCACGCTGGCCTTTATCACCGAAGCCCGGCTGGATATCACACCCATTCCCAAAGTGCGCCGGCTGGTGAACATTAAGTACGATTCGTTCGATTCCGCACTGCGCAATGCGCCTTTTATGGTCGAGGCGCAGGCCCTGTCGGTGGAGACAGTGGATTCGAAAGTGCTTAACCTGGCGCGCGAGGATATCGTCTGGCATTCGGTCAGCGAGCTGATCACCGATGTGCCAGGCAAAGAGATGCTTGGCCTGAATATTGTCGAGTTTGCCGGCGACGATGCGGCGCTGATTGCGCAGCAGGTGACGACGCTGTGCGCGCGGCTGGATGAGCTGATGGCGCAGCAGCAGGGCGGCGTGATGGGCTATCAGCTGTGTGATGATCTGGCGGGCATTGAGCGCATCTATAACATGCGTAAAAAAGCGGTAGGTCTGCTTGGCAACGCCAAAGGGCGCGCCAAACCGATTCCGTTCGTGGAAGACACCGCCGTGCCGCCGGAGCATCTGGCGGATTACATTGTGGATTTTCGTGCGCTGCTCGACAGCCACGGCCTGAGCTATGGCATGTTTGGTCACGTGGATGCCGGCGTGCTGCACGTGCGTCCGGCGCTGGACATGTGCGATCCGCAGCAGGAGATGCTGATGAAGCAGATCTCGGACGAAGTGGTGGCGCTTACCGCGCGCTACGGCGGTCTGCTGTGGGGCGAGCACGGCAAAGGCTTCCGTGCCCAGTACAGTCCGGCGTTCTTTGGCGAAACGCTGTTTAATGAGCTGCGCCGCATCAAAGCGGCGTTCGATCCGGATAACCGTCTCAACCCCGGCAAAATCTGTACGCCGCTGGGTAACGACGAACCCATGATGCAAGTCGATGCGGCCACGCGCGGCAGCTGGGATCGCCAGATTCCGCTGACGGTACGCAATGACTGGCGCGGCGCGATGGAGTGTAACGGCAACGGACTGTGCTTTAACTTTGACGTGCGCAGCCCGATGTGCCCGTCGATGAAAATCACCCGCAATCGTATCCACTCGCCAAAAGGACGCGCCACGCTAACGCGTGAGTGGCTGCGCCTGCTGGCGGAGCAGGGCGTTGACCCGCTTAAGCTGGAGCAGGCCTTGCCAGCACAGGGCGCCAGCCTGCGCAGTCTGATTCAGCGCACGCGCAATTCGTGGCATGCGAAGCAGGGCGAATATGACTTCTCGCATGAAGTGAAAGAGGCGATGTCCGGCTGCCTGGCGTGTAAAGCCTGCTCGACGCAGTGCCCGATTAAAATCGATGTGCCGAACTTCCGCTCGCGCTTCCTGCAGCTTTATCACACCCGCTATCTGCGCCCGGTCAGCGACCATCTGGTGGCGTCGGTTGAAAGCTATGCGCCGCTGATGGCGAAAGCTCCGCGGGTGTTCAACTTCTTCCTGAAACAGCCGTGGATGCGCGATCTCAGCCAGCGCCACATCGGCATGGTCGATCTGCCGCTGCTCTCCTCGCCGAGCCTGAAGCAGCAGCTGAGCGGCCACCCGGCGATGCGGGTCACGCTGGAGCAACTCGAGGCGATGGATGCGGCCCAGCGCGAACAGCACGTGCTGGTGGTGCAGGATCCGTTTACCAGCTATTACGAAGCGCAGCTGGTGACCGATTTCATCCGGCTGATTGAAAAACTCGGCTACCGGCCGGTGCTGCTGCCGTTCTCTCCTAACGGGAAAGCGCAGCACGTGAAAGGTTTTCTGCAGCGCTTTGCCCGCACCGCCGGCAAAACCGCTGAATTCCTCAACCGGGTGGCGCAGCTCGGCGTGCCAATGGTCGGTGTCGATCCGGCCACGGTGCTGTGCTATCGCGACGAGTATCAGCAGGTGCTGGGCGAGCAGCGCGGCACGTTCAGTGTGCAGCTGGTGCATGAATGGCTGCACGGCGTGCTGGCCGGGCGCGAGGAGCAGATCGCCAGCGGCGAAGCCTGGTATCTGTTTGCCCACTGCACCGAGGTCACGGCGCTGCCGTCGACGCCCAATCAGTGGCAGGCTATTTTTGCCCGCTTTGGCGCGAAGCTGGAGAACATCAACGTGGGCTGCTGTGGCATGGCCGGCACTTATGGTCACGAGAGTAAAAATCTGGCCAACTCGCTGGGCATTTATGAACTGTCGTGGCATCCGCAACTGCAGAAGCTGCCGCGTCAGCGCTGTCTGGCGACCGGCTTCTCCTGCCGCAGCCAGGTGAAACGCGCCGAGGGCAACGGTATGCGCCATCCGCTACAGGCTTTGCTGGAATTGATGTAAACAAATTGTAGGAGCCGTCACAAAGCTGGATTAGAATATCCAGCCTGCGTGGCGGACGAAATCACTTTGCAGGCGGGTCGCCTGGTCCCAGTCGCCGCTGAGCGCCAGTTGATGACACAAACGGGTCAGCGACAGGCGCGCCAGCTGGTAAGCCTGAATACGGAACAGGCGATCGCGATCGGCATTGCCCATCTCCTGCACTAAGCGGTGGTGCAGCTTGCCCATCGCGTGCAGGTAGCTGTGATCGTCGCCGTTCAGCTGGCAGATTTCGGCCATGTCGAGACAGGTATCGTTAAAACGACGCAGTTGTTCAATGGAACAATCGGTGCGGTTGAGCTTTGCCTGAGCCAGATAGAAGTCGACGGTGATATCGCGGACCGAAAACTTATATTCGTCGATTTTGTGTTGTAACCAGGCTGAGACGGAAAGCGTCATGTCGCCACCCAAAGTAGGTTAATGATAATCATTATCATATTAAACCGCGCCAGGAATGCAATTCCCGCCGTGAAATTTTATTGATTTCCTTTGCCTGTTACAAAAATCGGCAATAACAATCTCTTTACATTCAGCAAAGGCGTAACCTATCAATCAGAGCATAAACGTAAAAAGGGAACTGGAAAATTTACGGCTTATGAACAGGTTACGTTTTGACGGCGCGCGCGGGAATGGCGCGCACAAGCTGGTGGGAAGGGACTATGCTTAATAAAGCAGCAGTAAAAAACAGCACGAGATGATTATCCCTGCAAAACAAGAGGTTGAAGTGATA
>NZ_JASEWO010000350.1:0-1361 GCF_030024295.1 Pantoea sp. Pa-EAmG | reverse complement strand
CTAACAGGTCTTCTTCGATACGAATGTTGTTCGCCATGATTACCTTCTTATTATTGCTGCTGTGTTACTGCCGGGCATCCGGAATGGATGGGCGGCGAATAACGTGCAGGTGAAGCAATTATATTGTCGTGGAATACCAGTGCCGACATTTTATCCATCTTCGGGCTGGCGAGCACGATCATATTCTGTCACTGCAGAAATGCTTGTGCACAGATCACTTTACGGACATTTGCTGGCCCAGCGGTAATAACGATATGTGATGTACTTCGCAATTTTAAGTCAGTGGCATAAATTTAATAGCGGCGGTTGAATTTCCCCGGCCGCGTGCCCATCTCATACGTTATGGTCATGCTGACCCTTCAATTTTGCTGCTCCGCACGCTGCGTGGCGGCACGACTCACAGGAGATATCGGTGCGCTGGTTACCGTTAGTGATTTTTTTTGTTCTGGCCTGGATTGAGATCTCGATTTTTATCCAGGTGGCGCACGCGCTCGGCGTGCTGCTGACCATGCTGCTGGTGATTTTTACCTCGTGCATTGGTGTGTCGCTGGTGAAAAATCAGGGCATGAAGAACTTTATGCTGATGCAGGAGAAGCTGGCGCGTAACGAGAGCCCGGCGGCGGAGATGATTAAAAGCGTGTCGCTGATCATCGCCGGTTTTCTGCTGCTGCTGCCGGGCTTCTTCACCGATTTCCTCGGCCTGCTGCTGTTGCTGCCGCCGGTACAGAAGCACCTGACGCTGAAGCTGATGCCGCACCTGCGCGTATGGCGCGGCCCGGGGCAGGGCCCGGACAGCGGCGTCACCATGGACGGCGAGTTTGAGCGCAAAGATCAGGATCGTATCGGCCACGATAAAGATCGCTGAATGTAAGCGGGGCGGCGTAAGCCGCCCTTTTTGCTGTCTTTTTCGTCATCTGTTACGCAAACGAAAATTTTTTATTTTTTTGCCCTTGAAAGCCCCTTTTCTGCCCCTATCTCTCTCTCCACGAGGCCGGAACCCTCAAGCCCGGCGTTCAACCCAAAAATGAATGATTGGACTTCTCAAAGGAGAGCTATCAAATGAAAATTCGTCCGTTGCACGATCGCGTTATCGTCAAGCGTAAAGAAGTTGAAGCCAAATCTGCTGGCGGTATCGTTCTGACCGGCTCTGCAGCAGGCAAATCAACCCGCGGTGAAGTACTGGCTGTTGGCAATGGCCGCATCCTGGAAAACGGCGACGTGAAGCCGCTGGACGTAAAAGTGGGTGATCTGGTGATTTTCAGCGAAGGCTACGGTGCCAAGACTGAGAAAATCGACAACGAAGAAGTTCTGATCATCTCTGAAAGCGACATCCTGGCGATTGTTGAAGCGTAATTTACGCG
>NZ_JASEWO010000138.1:0-12713 GCF_030024295.1 Pantoea sp. Pa-EAmG | reverse complement strand
TCATTCAGTTTAATTTATCTGATCATGCGCAGAATCAGGGGATAACGCGGCGGCTGGAATACATGTGGCGGGCGGATGAAGCAAGGGTGCGCATAATCTGCGCACCCGGAGAAGAGGATTAAGCAGAAACCCTGGCGTTACACCCCATCGGTGATCGGTTTTCTGACCAGCAGCAGGTAAGCCAGCGCGCCGACCACCGTGACGCCAGCACATATCATCAGCGCGAGGCTGAACGATTTGGTGGTATCCAGCACCCAGCCGGTAATTACTGGCGCAAAAGAGGCGAAAACGAAGCTGGCAAAGTTCTGGATACTGCCCACTGATGCCGTCATGCGCGCTGTGACGTTAGCGTGGATCAGGCCCCAGCATGAGGTACCGGCAAAGTGAATGCAGAACAGCGCCATACCAATCAGCGTCACCGCGCTGGTGGTGTCGGTGGCGCGCGTCACAAAGGTGGTAAAGGCCGCGGAGAGCAGCATGCCGCTGACAATCGATACTTTACGCACTTTCACCGCGTCAAAACCGCGACGCACCAGTGAATCCACCACGTAACCGTTGAGCAGCATGCCCGCCGCGCCGAACAGGAAAGGAATGGCGGCCAGCAGGCCGGTGCTTTTCAGATCCAGATGATAGGTCGACTGCAGATAGCCCGGCAGCCAGGCGATGTACAGCCACGCGGTATAGTTGATGCCGCTGAAGCCAATCATCATGCCCCACATGGTGCGCTGCTTGAACAAACCGCGCCACTCGGCAAAGCTCAGCGGCTCTTTGCGTGATGCCACGCTGCCCGCCTGCAGATAGTGAATCTCTTCACCGCTCAGCTTGTTGTTATCCCGGTCGCGGTAGGTGAGATACCAGCCAATGGCGAGAAACATACCCAGCACGCCGATGGTGACAAACATGCCGCGCCAGCCCATCACCAGCATCATCGCCGCCAGAATCGGCGGTGCCACCGACAGACCAATCATCGACGCCGCGTTAAACATCCCCATCGGCATACCGCGATCTTTGATGTTGAACCAGTCGTTGATTACCTTCACGCCGCACGGGTTCATCGGCGCTTCGCCAATGCCCAGCCCGATGCGCACCAGCACAAACTGCGTGAAGTTATGCACCAGCCCGGCCGCCGCCTGAAACAGTGACCAGAAGAACATGCCGATGGCCAGCATAATGCGCGGGCCTTTGCGATCGAGCAGCGCGCCGCACGGCAGCTGGGCTAAACCGTAGGCCAGCGAAAACGCCGACAGCAGCACGCCAATCTCGGTGGCCGATAAGCCCAGCTCCTCGCGGATGGTCATGTTGGCCACCGACAGCGAGCTGCGGTCAAGGTAGTTGATGATGGCGGCGAACAGCAGCAACAGCATGGCGGTGATTTGAATCTTACGGATGCGCGGAGAGCGCACCACATCGGCGCGCGCCGGCACATAATCCTGCCCGGCGTGCTCGGGTGCTGGCGCGGTGGTGCCGCCGCGCGTTGATGTATTTTCCATTGCAACCTCCCAGGTTCGGGTACTTATCGTTATCAGTCTTGGGGTTCCTGCGGCAGCGAAACGGGCTGCCCTAAGGGGCTGCCTTCGAGACTAGAAGTAAACCGCGGGAGATGTTGCAAACATGTTTCTGATTCGTGCGGGCGCTTATGCTTTGTGGTTTTTAATCGGTTTTTAATTGTACTGCCGGATAGAGCGGATCATCGAGTGTTTGGCGGTTCTGAGATGCGCATGCAGCGCGCACAGCGCGTCCACATCCTGGCGGCTGATGAGCGCGGTAAGAATCGCCATATGCTCCTCCAGCGCGACAATGTTGCGTTGTTTCAGGTCGCTTTCATCCCATTGATAATGCGAGTGAAAAATCACAGAGATAATTTCCAGTGACTGATTGAAAAACGGGTTGTTGGCGGCGGAGAGAATCAGCGTATGCATCTCTTTATCCAGCGCGGCAAACTGGCGGTAGTTGCTGGCGATGGTGTCGCGCAGCGCGCGATGACGATCCAGCAGATCGCGCGCCTGCACCCAGCGTTCATCACCGGCGGCGAGATTAAGAAAGCGGGTCAGCGCGTGCGTTTCCAGCATTTCGCGCAGTTCAAACAGCTTTTCGGCGT
The DNA here is from genome assembly GCF_030024295.1 of Pantoea sp. Pa-EAmG. Taxonomy (NCBI): domain Bacteria; kingdom Pseudomonadati; phylum Pseudomonadota; class Gammaproteobacteria; order Enterobacterales; family Erwiniaceae; genus Pantoea; species Pantoea sp. Pa-EAmG. Next base: position 10,615 of record NZ_JASEWO010000138.1, on the reverse strand, counting down.
ACTCCTGATCGAATTTCTTCATCCGCCAGTGGCCGCGCTTAACCGGTTCCAGCAGGTTATAGCGCATAAAGCGCAGCAGGAACTCGCGCACCACCACCGGGCTGACCCGCACCTGCTGCGCCAGCTGCAGCTCGGTAAAACTGTCGCCTGGCATCAGCAAACGCTGGTTAATCAGGTTAAAAAACGCCTGCTCAAAGTGCACCGCCTGTTGGTCGATCGGTGGGCTGAGTACGCTAAACCCATCCTCCTCGCAGGGATCGCGCACGATCACGTAGGTCTCAGCCACTTTTTCCAGCACGCCGCGCTGATGCAGATGCTGCAGCGTGTGTCGCACCGTGGTGCGGCTGATATTAAACATCTCGGCCAGCGCCGCCTGCGGAGGCAGCGGCGAGCGCACATGGCGGCGGGCAATAGCTTCCAGCATTTGATTGATGACATTCTGGCGCAGATTCTGGCTTCGGCTCATACGTCCCTCCGGTTTTTTATGCATTAAAAACCACACAAAGCCCAAAAAAATCGCGCTGACTCACACTTCGTACAGCGCAACCTCCCGCCGCGGTCGATTTTCGCCATAACTGCGTGAACAGCCCAGGAGGAAACGATGACGAACATGAAAACGCTGGTGGTCGCCGAACCGCGCAGCATGGTGTGGCAGCAGCGCAGCGTACCGACGCCTGCCGCGCACGAAGTCCTGATTAAACCGATTGCCGCCGGCATTTGCGGCACCGATATACACGCCTGGGCCGGCAATCAGCCGTTTTTCTCCTATCCGCGCGTGCTCGGCCATGAGCTGTGCGGTGAAGTGGTGGCGCTGGGCGCGGCGGCGCAGGGATTTCAGCCAGGGCAGCGCGTGGCGCTGATTCCTTACGTGGCCTGTCAGCGTTGCGACGCCTGCTTAAGCGGCAAAACCAACTGCTGTGAACAGATTTCAGTGATTGGCGTGCATCAGGACGGGGGCTTTTGCGAGTTTCTCAGCGTGCCGGATACTAATTTGCTGGCGGTTGATGATGTGGCGCCTGAAGCAGCGGCACTGATCGAGCCCTTTGCCATCAGCGCCCATGCGGTGCGACGCGCGGCGCTGGTAGCCGATGAGCAGGTGCTGGTGGTCGGGGCCGGACCGATTGGCCTGGGCGTCGCGGCGATTGCCGCCGCAGCCGGTGCGCAGGTGGTGGTGGCCGATACCAGCGCGCAGCGGCGCGCGCACGTTGCGCAGCAGTTGCAGCTGGCGACGATCGATCCGCTGGCGGCGGATTTTACGGCCGCGCTGCGCGCAGAGTTTGGCGGGCGGCTGGCCGCTAAAGTGATTGACGCCACCGGCAGTCCGGCGGCGATGAACAGCGCCGTGCAGCTGATTCGTCACGGCGGCACCATCGTGTTTGTTGGCCTGCACAAAGGCGATCTGGTGATCCCCGACACCGAGTTTCACAAAAAGGAGACCACGCTGCTGGGCAGCCGCAACGCCACGCGGGAAGACTTCGACAAAGTGCGCGCCCTGATGGCCAGCGGTCAGCTGCGGGCCGATATGATGCTCAACCGCCATTACGACTTCTCGACGCTGGCCGAGACTTTTGAGCCCGGGGTGATCAACAACCCTGAGCTGATCAAAGGCGTCATCCATTTCGCCCGCTAGCGCTAGAGAGAGTGTCAGGCGCGCAGCGTGGCAAAGAAATGTTGCCGTACCGCCTCGGCGTCGACGCCCAGACACAACCGCTGGGCGCGCAGGCCGGCGAATGGATCGTCGCGCGAGGCGAGGGTGCTCACGCGCTGCAGCGTCTGGCCGCGGCTGATGCCTTCGGTCACCACGCGCACCGGCGCTGTTGTCACGCTGAACGCCTGCGGCAGCGCCAGCCACGACAGCGTCAGGGTATCGTGCAGCGCCATGCCATCAAATCCTTCTTTTTGCAGGCTGTAAGCCAGATAAGGCCGGCAGATGGCACTCAACACCGGCTGATTCAGCTGGCGCACTTCCTCTCCGCTGATCAGCACCTTGTGCGTCACATCCAGCGGCAGCATCACCACCGGCAGCGCCGAGGCCAGCACCTGATCGGCGGCATGCGGATCTTTCCAGATATTGAACTCGGCGAACGGCGTCACGTTGCCAGCGTGGCCGTCGGTGCCAAACGCGCCGCCCATGATCACCAGCTCTTTCACCAGCGGAATAATGTCTGGCGCCTGGTTGATGGCGCAGGCGATGTTGGTCAGCGGCCCGATTGCCACCAGGGTAATCGCGTGCGGCTGCGCGCGTACGCTGTCGATGATGAACTGTACCGCGCTGTCGGCGGCCTCGCTGTACGGGTTATCGAAGGCATCGCCGAGACCGTCTGCGCCGTGCAGGGTAGCCGGTGCGGAAGGGGTCAGCGCCAGCGGACGCGCACAGCCACGATACACCGGCGCGCTGATGTTCATCTTTGCACAGAACAGCCGGGCATTTTTTACCGCCTGGCCAACCGCGACATTGCCAAACACCGTGGTGATGCCCAGCAGCTGCTGCGTGCGCGCCGCATACGCCAGCGCAAAGGCGTCATCCACGCCGATATCAGTATCAAAAATCAGGGTACGCATCGGAATCTCCTCGCTGATGATGTCTGCCACGGTAAAACATAATTGTTCCCGACGATACGCTGGCGGCAGGTCAATATTGTCACCTCCGATGCGCCAGCGTATTATCGTGCCTCTGAGGTGATGGCGTGCCACCTTACCCAACCGCCTTCTGGTCACAGACGGCTGATGACGCCTGACAACTTGCTTATCCCTGCGCGGGAGACGGCGGTGTGTCAGGTGTATTTTTCTGTCCTGCCGCGGCCCTGCGCGTAACCCAATTCAGGAGCTCCAGACTATGTTGAAGTCGCTGTTCGCGGTCATGATCGGTGGTGCCATCGGTTGCACGCTGCGCTGGCTTATCTCATTACGTTTCAATACGTTATTCCCCAACCTGCCGCCAGGTACGCTGATCGTTAATCTGGTCGGTGGCTTTATTATTGGCGCGGCGATGGCGTGGTTTGTGCGCAATCCGCACATCGATCCCGTATGGAAACTGCTGATCGTCACCGGCCTGTGCGGCGGGCTGACGACCTTTTCGACCTTCTCGGCCGAGATCGTGGTGTTGCTACAATCAGGAAAATACCTGTGGGCAATGTCGAGCGTGATGGTGCATGTCATCGGTTCATTGCTGATGACCTTTGCCGGTTTCGCCGTGGTGAATCTGCTGGGCTAAACGACACGCTTGAAATCACCCATAAGAGGGGGATACTGAGCAGGATGCTGTGCGGGTGGCGCACAGCCTCTGTCACCGCTTTATCCGGACGATTAAGGAGCTGTTGATGTCTGCAAACCCGAAATTCCTTAACCTGGTGCTGTTAAACGGTGAATCGGCGCATAAGCTGCAGGCGGCGCGTGCCGCCGGGTTCGATCAGGTTGAAATGTGGCGGGAAGAGGTTACTGAGCACACGGCGGCGCTGGCCGCGCAGCTGAACCTGGGCTTTACCAATCTGCAGGTGCTGCGTGACTTTACCGGCGCGCCGGACAGCGAACGGCTGCAAAAGCGCGCCGAACTGCGTGATTTCATTCGCGTCGCGCAATCGCTGGGCTGCGATACCATTCAGGCGCCGGCGACCACGCGCGAAGACTGCGTTGCGGAGCGCATTGATGAGGATCTGCGCTGGCTGGCCTCGGAAGCCGCGCGCTATAACATGCGCATCATGTATGAACCGATGGCGTGGTGCAGCGTCGACAATACGCTGCCGCTGGCGTGGCAGCGTTTGCAGCGGCTGGATCAGCCCAATATCGGGCTGGTGGTCGATCTGTTCCACATCTGCGCACGCGGTGGCGATGCCTCGCAGCTCGACGGCATTCCGGCCGACCGCATTTATGAAGTGCAGCTGTGCGATATGGCGCAGATGCCACCGCAGGAAAAGCAGGCGCTGAGCGACTATGCGCGCCATCAGCGCTTACTGCCCGGCGACGGCATCATTGAAGTGGAACGCTTTGTCGATAAGCTGAAAAGCGCAGGCTATCGCGGTCCGGTGGGCATCGAAGTGTTTAACGATCGCCTCAAAGCACAGCCGCCGGAAGCGGCCGCGCGTCAGGCGTGGCAGGCGCTGCAGCGCTACTGGCCTTAATCCTGCAGGCACTGGGCGATGTAGGCCGCTGCCTGCATCGCGCCGTGGCTGGAAATGGTGTGACCGGTGGTGGGTTCATACTGTGCGGTGACCGCGACGCCCGCGCTCTGCAGGCGCTGCGCGGCGGAGACGGTTTCGCTGAACGGGATGACCTCATCGGCTTTGCCGTGAATCAGCAGCGCGGAGGCATGCGGCGGCGGCGTGAGCGCCTCGTCAAAGGCCAGGCGACCGGAGAAGGCCACCACACCAGCCAGCGGATAGCGTCCGGAGGCCAGCGCATCCAGCGCCATGATAGAGCCCTGCGAGAATCCCACCAGAATCACCTTTTGCCATGCGCCGGCCATCGCGTGCTGCGCCATCAGCTGCTGCAGCGTGGCGTCAAAGGCGTCGCGCGCAGCCCGTACGCGTGCCGGACGGTTTTCCGGCGTGATGCCGGTCAGGCTGAACCACTGATAGCCCATGGCGTGCTCAAAGGGAAAGGGCGCATCGGGCGCGGCAAATGCCACGTCGGGCAGCAGCGCTGACCAGTGTTGCCCCAGCACCGCCAAATCCGCGCCATTACTGCCGACGCCATGTAAAAACACCACTAACGCTTTTGCCATTGCCCTGCTCCTTAAAAACCGTAGTCCGCCATATCCGGTCCCGCTGGCACGATGCCGTTGGGATTCAGTGCTTTAATCGAATAATAGCCCTGTTTGATATGGTCGATGTTCACCGTTTGCCGCACGCCGGAGACCGCCAGCACACTCTTCAGATAACGATCGAGCAGCGGGTAATCGCGCAGGCGGCGCAGGTTGCATTTGAACAGGCCGTGATAGGCGACGTCAAAGCGTATCAGGGTCACGAACAGGCGGATATCGGCTTCGGTCAGTCGTTCACCCAGCAGAAAAGTGCGGCCATCTTTCAGCCGTTGCTCCAGCTCATCCAGCTGCTCAAACACCTCATTAAACGCCTGCTGATAGCTCACCTGGGTGGTAGCGAAACCGGTACGATAAACGCCGTTATTGAGACGCGGATAGATCGTTGCGTTCAGCGCGTCGATCTCCGGGCGCAGATCCTCAGGGTAGAGATCGAGCCGGTTATCTGCCAGATCGCCAAAGCCGCTGTTGAACATGCGCAGAATATCCGCCGACTCATTGTTAACGATGGTCTGGGTTTTTTTATCCCACAGCACCGGCACAGTGGCGCGCCCGGTAAAGTCGGCGTCGGCGCGGGTATACAGCTGGTGGAGATACTCAGCGTTGTTCAGCGGGTCGCGATCGGCACCGGGATAATCGCCGAAGCGCCAGCCCTGCGCGCCAAGCTGCGGCTCAACCACCGACACGCTGACAATCTGCTCCAGCCCTTTCAGGCTGCGCGCAATGAGCGTGCGCGAGGCCCACGGGCAGATCAGCGCGACGTACAGATGATAGCGATCCGGCTCGGCGGCAAATTCGCTGCTGCCATCGGCGCTAATCCAGTGACGAAAGCTGGAAGTCTGGCGTACAAAGCCACCCTGTTTATCGGTGGCCTGAACCGGATGCCACTCTGCGCTCCACTTACCGTTTACCAACATCGCTCTGCTCCTCTGAAGTGATGTCAGCAGCTTACCCTGCTGCCGTTATGCTGATAATCCGGGCAAAACGGCTTTGATTGTTTCCAGAATGGAAGGAATCAGCCGGGCGGATGCAGGCGGAAGTGCTCGGCCAGAAAGTCGATCAGCAGGCGGGTTTTCTGCGCCAGGTGGCGCGCGGGCGGATACAGGGCAAACAGGCCCATGGCTGGCGGCGCAAAGTCCTCCAGCAGCGTGACGATTTCGCCTCGCTGCAGCGCCGGTGCAGCGATAAAACCGGGCAGACGCGCAATGCCGAGGCCGGCCAGCGCCGCCTGCAGGCAGGCTTCGGTGTTGGAGAAGCACAGGCGGCCGCGAATCGGCATGCTGACGCTGTCGCCGCACGGCGTGACGAACGGCCAGTGCCACGGATCGCGAAAGTTGGTGTCGCTGATGCACTGATGCGTCGCCAGGTCGCGCCAGTGCTGCGGCGTGCCGTGCTGCAGCAGATATCCGGGCGCGGCGGCGAGGCGAATTGGCACCTCGCCCAGACGGCGCGCAATCAGGCTGCTGTCGTCCAGCTTGCCGATGCGGATCGCCATATCGAAGCCTTCATCGACGATATTCACGGCGCGGTCGGAGAAGTTGACGTCCAGCTCAATCAGCGGATAGTGACGCGCGAACGCCACCAGCACGCTGGCCAGCACCGCGGTGCCGAAGGTGCCGGGTGCGCTAATCTTCAGGCGGCCGGTGGGTGAGCGGGCATTTTCCTGCACCGTGGCATCCAGCGCGTCGAACGCCTCCAGCAGGGTTTTCACCCGCTCGTAATAGGCGCGGCCGATCTCGGTGGGCGACAGTGCCCGTGTGCTGCGCTTGAACAGCTGCACGCCAAGCTGCTGCTCCAGACGCGACACCAGCTTTGACGCCTGGCCGCTGCTGGTGCCGAGTCGGGCGGCGGCACCGGCAAAGCTGCCGACTTCGAGTACGGCGACAAACATGCGATCACAATCAAGACGATCCATGGCATTTCCTGCAAGGGAAAAGGGTGAGTATACACAGGCGAAGTGAAAAATCGTGGCACGGGCCGCGACAGTAATGTGCGCAGCATTGAGCAACGCTCCGCTTTACATTCAGTGCGCCGCACCTTTCGCACGGCGGCAAAACCTGCTGAACTAGGCATTCGCCTTAAGCTGGCCGGGAGCCACCAATGCCTTTGCTTCACCTGTCATCGCTGGCGGAGATCACCGCTGCCGAATGGGATGCGCTGTTACCTGACAATCAACCTTTTTTGCGTCACGCCTTCCTGCTCGCGCTGGAAGAGAGTGGCAGCGTGCGCGCGGAAAACGGCTGGCAGCCGGATCATCTGCTGTGGCGCGAAGACGGCAGGCTGCGGGCAGCGCTGCCGGGCTACCGTAAACGCAATTCCTGGGGCGAATATGTGTTCGATCACGCGTGGGCCGATGCCTGCCAGCGTGCCGGCATCGCCTATTACCCCAAATGGCTCGGCGCCATTCCGTTCAGCCCGGTGACCGGTGCGCGTCTGCTGGGCGACGAGACGGCCATCATCCCGATGCTGGAAGCGCTGCCCGATGCGTTGCAGCGGCACGGCTTAAGCGGGGCGCATATCAACTTCACTACGCCGCACGCCAACGCGCTGCTGGCAACCCAGCCGGACTGGCTGGCGCGCCTCGGCGTGCAGTATCACTGGCACAATCGCGGCTACCGCGATTTTCACGACTTTCTCGACACGCTGATGTCGCGCAAACGCAAGCAGCTGCGCAAAGAGCGCGAACAGGTGGCCAGCAGCGGCTTTGCGTTTAACTGGTATCGTGGCGATGAGCTGCGTGAAGATCAGTGGGATTTTGTGTATACCTGCTACGCCAACACCTACGCGGTGCGCGGCCAGCGTCCCTATCTGACGCGCTCCTTCTTCAGCCTGCTGGCGGAGCGGATGCCGCAGGCGATTCGCGTGGTGATCGCCACGCTACAGCAGCAGCCCGCCGCCATGGCCTTCTGTCTGGTGGATGACGACACGCTGTATGGCCGCTACTGGGGCTGTCTGGCGGAGTTTGACCGACTGCACTTCGAGACCTGTTTCTACCAGGGCATGGATTTCGCCATCGCTGAAGGGCTGCAGCGCTTTGATGCCGGTGCGCAGGGCGAGCACAAGCTGGTGCGCGGCTTTGAACCGCAACTCACCCATTCCTGGCACTATCTGTGCCATCCGGGGCTGCGTGATGCGGTCGGGGATTTTCTGCAGCAGGAGCGGGCAGGGGTGCGCGCCTGGGCTCAGGAAGCGCGCGACGCCCTGCCTTACCGGCGCGGTGATTAATCGACGCCGACAAATCCGCCGGTCTGATGCTGCCACAGACGCGCGTACAGCCCGCCGTGCGCCAGCAGTTCGCGATGGTTACCCATCTCAACAATGCCGCCGTTCTCCAGCACCACCAGCCGGTCCATTTTCGCGATGGTCGACAGGCGATGGGCGATGGCGATCACCGTTTTGCCCTGCATCAGCGTCTCCAGGCTCTCCTGAATCGCCGCTTCCACTTCCGAGTCGAGCGCCGACGTGGCTTCATCCATGATCAGAACCGGCGCATCTTTCAGCAGCACGCGGGCGATGGCAATGCGCTGGCGCTGGCCGCCAGAGAGTTTGACGCCGCGCTCGCCGACGTGCGCATCCAGCCCGGTACGGCCCTGCGGATCGGAGAGCAGCGGGATAAACTCGTCGGCGCGGGCGCGCACAATCGCCGCCTGCAGTTCGGCTTCGCTGGCATCCGGGCGACCGTACAGCAGGTTTTCGCGAATCGAGCGGTGCAGCAGCGACGTATCCTGGGTGATCATGCCAATCTGACTGCGCAGGCTCGCCTGTGTGACCTGCGCGATGTCCTGATCATCAATCAGGATGCGCCCGCCGTTGATGTCATACAGCCGCAGCAGCAGGTTCACGAGGGTCGATTTACCGGCGCCGGACGGGCCAATCAGACCGATTTTCTCGCCAGGCTTGATATTGAGATTCAGGCGGTTAATCACCTGGCGGCCGCCGCCGTAGTCAAAGCGCACATCCTCAAAGCGGATCTGGCCGCGCGTCACCTGCAGCTTTTTCGCCTGCGGCGCATCCTGCACGCTGAGCGGTTGCGCAATGGTGTTCAGGCCATCCTGCACCATGCCGATGTTTTCGAAGATGCCGTTCACCACCCACATGATCCAGCCGGACATGTTCACCAGGCGAATCACCAGCCCGGTGGCCAGCGCGATGGCGCCTACGCTGATCAGCGACTGGCTCCACAGCCACAGCGCGAGGCCGGAGGTGCTGACAATCAGCAGGCCATTGAGCGTCGACAGCGTGATATCCATGCTGGTCACCATGCGGCTGGCGTGCTGGGTTTTGTCGGTCTGCTCCTGAATGGCGTCGCGCGCATAGCGTTTTTCCAGATCGTTATGGGCAAACAGTTTCAGGGTGGCGATGTTGGTATAACCGTCAACGATGGTGCCCATCAGCTTCGAGCGCGCCTCGGATGACACCACCGAGCGCTGCTTAACGCGCGGCACAAAGAAGCGCAGCGACAGGCTGTACGCCCCAATCCAGACGATCAGCGGAATCATCAGGCGCCAGTCAGCTTCCGCGAACAGCACCAGTGAGGTCACGGCGTAAATCACCACGTGCCAGATGGCATCCACCAGCTGGACCGCCGAGTCACGCAGCGAGTTACCGGTTTGCATGATGCGCTGGGCGATACGGCCGGCAAAATCGTTCTGGAAGAAATTGAGGCTCTGCCGCAGCACATAGTTATGATGCTGCCAGCGAATCATGCTGGTCATGCTGGGGTTAATGCTTTGATGCACCAGCATATCGTGCAGCGCGATTACTACCGGCCGCAGAATCAGCGCCACCGCCGCCATCCACAGCAGAATCGGCCAGTTATCGCTGAACAGCGTTGCGGGCGTGGTGTGATTGACCAGATCGATAATACGGCTGAGATAGCTAAACAGCGCCACTTCGATCAGCGCCTGCGCAAGCCCGACAATCAGCAGCGCGACAAAACCTGGCCACACCTGACGCAGATAATAGAGGTAAAACGGCCACACGCTGGCGGGTGGGGAATCGGTGGGGGCATCCTGAAAAATATTGATAAAACGTTCAAAACGACGATACAACATAAGGCCACTCTTTCCGATCGGTGAGAGTTAACAGCTTAGTGCAACTGAACAGGGATTATCGACATGGATTTGCAGATTCGCGGACGCGAACCGGGCGATGCCGCCGCCTATCAACGTTTATACAGTCATCCCGAGGTGTATCGCTGGACCACGCAGCTGCCGTTTCCCAGCGTCGCCACCTGGCAGAAAAAATTCGAGCGTATGGACAGCGAAGGCTATATCGGCTTTGTGGCGGAAATCGACGGGCAGATGGTGGGCGAGCTGACGCTGTTTACCGAACAGCGGCCGCGTACGCGTCACAGCATCAGTTTTGGTATTGGCGTCGATCCGGCGTTTAGCGGTCGTGGCATCGGCGAGCGGCTGATCCGCACCGGTATCGACTATGCTTTTAACTGGCTGGGCGTGATCCGCGTTGAGCTGGAAGTGTTTCACGACAATCAGCGCGCGCTGCGTCTGTATCAGCGCCTGGGCTTTGAGCAGGAAGGCGTGAAGCGCAAAGCCTGCCTGCGCGAGGGCGAGTACCACGACATTATCGTCATGGCGATACTGCGCGAGTGATGGTTGCGTCGGCCTGGAACCGGGGCGCCCGGTAACCAGGTCGCCATAAATGGCGCCCCTGCAATTTCACAGACTACCTGTAGGGTGCGCATTCATGCGCACCAGGAATCAGGTTGCCATAAATGGCGCCCCTAAAGTGTTCGCAGAATATCTGTAGGGTGCGCATTCATGCGCACCAGGAGCCAGGTCGCTATAAATGGCGCCCCTGCAATTTCACAGACTACCTGTAGGGTGCGCATTCATGCGC
>NZ_JASEWO010000349.1:0-1376 GCF_030024295.1 Pantoea sp. Pa-EAmG | reverse complement strand
CTTCGCTCACGACCTGGGGGAGCATGCATTTAATGAAATTAATACGCTGTCAGATTACTGGCGTCTGATGCAGGAGGATCACGGTTAATGATACGAGCTATTACGCTGGGCTTGCCTTACTCCGCTATTTCCGACGGGCATTCTGAGTCACGTTTACATCACTTTCGCACGTTAGTGATTGATAAACTCCAGTCTCGTCGTTGGCCACTGCGAACCTTACGTTTAACCCTGCCACCATTGAATGATCGTGATGAAGATGAGATTTATACCCTGCCGGCACGAATAAATTCAATCAATGCGTTGGCTGAAAGACTTGATATTCGTTGGTTTTGCTTACCGCTGGACTTAACGCATGGCGATAATTACCGCGGACGGTTAGATGCCGCGTTTGCTTTACTCTTCAGGCAACCGCGTATGTTTCTGAATCTGATGGTAGCCGATGAGCAGGGTATAAATATTCGAGCCAGCCATGACGTTGCCCGTTTCATGTTGCAGGTAGCACATCGCAGTAATAATGGCTTTGATAATTTCCGCCTCGGTGCCTCATTGCGTTGTCCGCCAAATGCCCCGTTTTTTCCGTTTTCCCGGCATGAAGGTGAGACACTGAAGTTTAGTTTTGCCCTCGAAACTACCGATATTGCTTTGGAATTGAGTGAGCAGGTGCGGGAAGGCAACATGCTGCTGGCGGACTTTGCTGACAAGTTTATTCTTCGACTCTGCGCACGCTTACGCGAAATTGATGCATTCGGTCATGAGCTGGCGTCTGATTCAGGGCTTGAGTATGCCGGTCTGGATGCCTCGCTGGCGCCTTTTCCGGATGGCAGTATTTCTGTCGGCAGGTTAGTTGAAAATCTTGGTGCGCGTCCTGGTGGCGTTCAGGGATCACTCTTTATAACCAGTATTCTGACGAATGCGATTAAAAGCGCAGTCGCAATCAGTGGTGCTCGCGCAACGGGTTTCAATGGCGTCATGTTCTCAGTACTGGAAGATGATGCCCTGGCGAGTACCAATAATCGTCGTGCATTAAGCATTGATACGCTTAATGCATGGTCAACTGTTTGTGGTTGTGGATTAGATATGCTCCCGGTGCCAGGTTCGACACTGCCTGAAGATATTGCCGCGATTATTCTTGATACGGCTGCACTCGCGGTGCGGTTAACGAAACCGCTCGGTGTACGTTTATTACCTATTCCTGGCGGAGAGGTAAATGAATTTACACGCTTTAATTATGACTTCCTCTGCAATAGCCGCATTATGAATGTCGCGAAAAGTGATGTTGATTTTTCTGCTGATAATGAACGCTGGACGTATCGCTAAAATCAGGCTTAATGAAATGTTAGATGCAAAAAAAGTGAAGGATTTTTGGGATCGCCGAC
>NZ_JASEWO010000137.1:0-12745 GCF_030024295.1 Pantoea sp. Pa-EAmG | reverse complement strand
TCTTGAGCCAGGAATATACAGAAGATAAAGACGTTTCGTTACAACCGCTGAGCAGCGGACGTCGGCTGCTGGAAGCGTTGCTCATCCTTGTGGCCTTGTTTGCCATCTATCTGATGGTGTCGCTGGTTAGCTTTAACCCCTCCGATCCCAGCTGGTCGCAAACCGCCTGGCACGAGCCGATCCATAATCTGGGCGGCAGCGTGGGCGCGTGGCTGGCCGATACTCTGCTGTTTATCTTTGGTGTGATGGCTTATGCCATTCCGCCGGTGATCATTGGCCTGTGCTGGATCACCTTCCGCCAGCGCGACCGGCAGGATTACATCGACTATTTTGCGGTGGGCCTGCGGCTGATTGGTGTGCTGGCGCTGGTGGTGACCACCTGTGGACTGGCCGCGCTGAACGTGGACGATATCTGGTATTTTGCTTCCGGCGGCGTGATTGGCAGCCTGGTCAGCAATGCGATGGCGCCGTGGTTCAGCGGTGCCGGTGGCACGCTGACGCTGCTGTGCGTCTGGGCGGCCGGTATCACGCTCTATACGGGCTGGTCCTGGCTGGCGATTGCCGAGAAGATCGGCAGCGTGGTGATGGGCGTGCTGACTTTTGCCAGCAACCGCTCGCGCCATGATGAACCCTGGCAGGAAGAAGAAGAATACGACGACGAGGCGCACTCCGACGAGCCGGTACCGGCACTGCGCGCTGCGCCAGCCCAGGACGACGACGATGACGTGCTGCTGGCGAAACCTCGTCAGGTGACAGAACCTGTGGCTGAGGTTGCTGGCGACGATCCCCTGCTGGCGAAAGCCAGTGAAGCCGCGCGTCAGGTGCCGGCCGTCGCTGCGCCTGAGCCATCTGCACCGGCCATGAGTGCGCCACCACAATCTGCGCCGTCGCCGGAGCCTGCCGCTGCACCGGTTGCCAGTACTCCTGCTGCGCCTGCGGCTCCAGCCACCGAACCCGCTGCGGCTCCGCCGCTGTACCGGTTTGAAGTGCCTGCCTCACCGGCCACCGACGCCTTTTCGCTTGCTGAAGAAGATGACGGCCCGCGCATGGGCAACTGGCAGAGTGCCGATCAGGCCGCTACTCCGCTCAATGCCGCCGCCGCTGCTGCGCTCGGTTCAGCAACGGCTGCGGCCGCTGCGCGCACCGCCGCTTACACGCCGGCCTTTGATGTGGTGCCGGAGCGCGACTACAACCCGCAGGTAAAACAGGGCATCGGTCCTGAATTGCCGCGTCCGAACAAAGTGAAGCTGCCGACCCGGCGTGAGCTGGCCTCATACGGTATCAAACTGCCATCGCAACGCATGGCAGAAGAGAAGGCACGTGAAGAGGCCGACCAGCAGCAGCCGGAAATCAGCGCCAGCTGGCAAGTGCCCCAGCCGCACGATGACGATAATGCTGCGCTGCAGGAAGCCCAGCTGCGCGAAGCGTTCCATTCGCAGCAGCAGCAGCGATACGGCGACAGCTGGCAGCAGCAGCCGGCAGAGGAAGAAGATGAAGAGGCGCTGCAGCAGGCTCAGCTGGCGCAGAAGTTTGCTCAGCAGCAGCAACAGCGTTACAGCCAGCCTGAGCAGGAGAGCGCGCCGGTATTTAATCTGGATACCTCAGCCGCGTTTGATTTCTCTCCGATGAAAGATCTGGTTGATGACACGCCGAGCGAACCGCTGTTTACCATTGCCGCCACGCCAGAGCCGGACGTTCCGGCCCAGTGGCAGCAGCCAGCGGCACCAGAGCCGACGGTACCCGCATCGCTGAGCGAGGAAACCAGCCCGTGGTCAACGCCAGACGACGAGGTTTACGCCGCGCCGGCTGAAACGCCGAAGCCTGTCGCCCCTGCGCAGGACAGTCTGTTCCACCCCTTCCTGGTGCGTCACGAACAGCCGCTGGAGAAACCTTCCACGCCGCTGCCGACGCTGGATCTGCTGACGTCGCCGCCAGCGGAAGAGGAACCGGTGGATATGTTCGCACTGGAACAGACCGCGCGTCTGGTTGAAGCGCGTCTGGCGGATTACCGCGTGAAAGCCGAAGTGGTGGGCATCTCTCCAGGGCCGGTAATCACCCGCTTTGAACTGGATCTGGCGCCGGGCGTCAAGGCGGCACGTATTTCTAATCTGTCGCGCGACCTGGCACGTTCGCTCTCTGCCGTTGCGGTGCGTGTGGTTGAGGTGATTCCGGGCAAGCCTTATGTCGGCCTCGAACTCCCCAATAAACATCGTCAGACCGTCTATCTGCGTGAGGTGCTGGACTGCGATAAGTTCCGCGACAACCCTTCGCCGCTGTCGGTGGTGCTGGGTAAAGATATTTCTGGTCAGCCCGTGGTGGCCGATCTGGCGAAGATGCCGCACCTGCTGGTGGCCGGTACCACCGGTTCAGGTAAGTCGGTTGGCGTCAACACCATGATCATCAGCATGCTGTATAAAGCCACGCCGGAAGAAGTGCGCTTTATCATGATCGACCCGAAAATGCTCGAGCTGTCAGTGTATGAGGGCATTCCACATCTGCTGACGGAAGTGGTCACCGACATGAAAGACGCGGCCAACGCGCTGCGCTGGAGTGTGGTCGAGATGGAGCGCCGCTATAAGCTGATGTCTGCGCTGGGCGTGCGTAATCTGGCCGGCTATAACGAGAAGATCGAGCAGGCTGCCGCAATGGGCCGGCCAATTCCGGACCCGTTCTGGAAGCCGGGCGACAGCATGGACACCACGCCGCCGGTGCTGGAAAAACTGCCGTACATTGTGGTGCTGGTTGATGAGTTCGCTGACCTGATGATGGCGGTGGGCAAGAAGGTCGAAGAGCTGATCGCGCGCCTGGCCCAGAAAGCCCGTGCGGCAGGTATTCACCTGGTGCTGGCTACCCAGCGTCCGTCGGTGGATGTGATTACCGGCCTGATTAAGGCCAACATTCCGACGCGCATCGCCTTTACCGTGTCCAGTAAAATTGACTCGCGTACCATTCTCGATCAGGGCGGTGCGGAATCCCTGCTGGGTATGGGTGACATGCTCTACATGCCACCTAACTCCTCCATGCCGGTACGTGTTCACGGCGCCTTTGTGCGTGACCAGGAAGTGCATGCGGTGGTGCAGGACTGGAAAGCGCGTGGGCGACCGCAGTACATCGACAGCATTACCGCCGGTGAAGAGAGTGAAAGCGGTGGTGGCGGCCTGGACGGCGATGAAGAGCTGGATCCGCTGTTTGACCAGGCGGTGGCGTTCGTGGTGGAGAAACGCCGCGCGTCGATCTCCGGCGTGCAGCGCCAGTTCCGTATTGGCTACAACCGCGCGGCGCGGATTATCGAACAGATGGAGGCGCAGGGCATTGTCTCGGAGCCAGGCCACAACGGTAACCGTGAAGTGCTGTCACCGCCACCTCACGAAATGTAAGACTTTTCTCCGCAGTGTTATGCCGGGCCAGTGTAAACTGGCCCGTTGTTTATCTGTGGTCCGATCCCCATATCATTGGGAGCTTTCGGCTTTTTCTCCTGTCGTACTGACGGAGCGGCGACTACGGTTAATGCAGTAAGTGTCAGGAAACCATGAATAAGGAATCGTATCAGATGAAATTTCGCGTTATTGCCTGTGGCCTGCTGGCCGGTTTTGTTGCTTCTTCTGCCCTGGCGGATGCTTCCAGCGATCTGCAGCAGCGCCTTAATAAAGTGAACAGCTTCCATGCCAGCTTCAGTCAGAAGGTGACTGACGGCAGCGGCGCAAATGTGCAGGACGGCGAAGGCGAACTGTGGGTAAAACGTCCGAGCCTGTTTAACTGGCACATGACTGCACCGGACGAAAGCGTGATTATCTCCGACGGTAAAAATCTGTGGTTCTATAATCCTTTTGTGGAACAGGCGAGCGTTAGCCTGCTGCAGAATGCCACCAGCAACACGCCGTTTATGCTGATTGCGCGTAACCAGCCCTCTGACTGGCAGCAGTACAACATTAAGCAGCAGGGTGATAATTTTGAGCTGACGCCTAAAAGCAGCGATGGCAACCTGAAACAGTTCACCATCAATGTCACTTCCGCAGGCACCATCAATCAATTCAGCGCGATCGAGCAGGATGGACAGCGCAGCAGCTATCAGCTGAAGAGCCAGAAAAACGGCGCTATCAGCCCGGATAAATTCACCTTTACGCCGCCAAAAGGCGTAACGGTGGACGATCAACGTCAGTGAGGTGAGGGTGAGTAACCTGTCGCTGGATTTTGCACCGTCAAATGAGTTCAGACCGCTGGCTGCGCGTATGCGGCCAGCGACGCTGCAGCAATATATTGGTCAGCAGCATCTGCTCGCGGCCGGTAAGCCGTTGCCGCGCGCTATTGAGGCGGGTCAGCTGCACTCCATGATCTTATGGGGACCGCCGGGTACCGGTAAAACCACGCTGGCGGAGATCATCGCGCATTACGGCAAAGCCGATGTCGAACGCATTTCAGCGGTGACTTCCGGCGTTAAAGAGATTCGCGAGGCCATTGAGCGCGCGCGGCAGAATCGCCAGGTGGGGCGTCGCACTATTCTGTTTGTTGATGAGGTGCATCGCTTCAATAAGAGCCAGCAGGATGCGTTTCTGCCACACATTGAAGATGGCACCATCACCTTCATTGGCGCAACCACGGAAAATCCCTCCTTTGAACTGAACTCGGCACTGCTGTCGCGCGCCCGCGTTTATCTGCTTAAATCGCTGACCAGCGCAGATATTGAACAGGTGCTGGATCAGGCGATGCAGGATAAAACGCGCGGCTACGGCGACAGCGATATTCTGTTACCGGACAATACCCGGCGCATGATCGCTGAACTGGTCAATGGTGATGCACGACGCGCACTGAATACGCTGGAAATGATGGCCGATATGGCTGAGCTCAATGCGCAGGGACAGCGGGAGCTAACGCCACAGCTGCTGAATGAAGTGTCGGGTGAACGCGCGGCGCGTTTCGATAACAAAGGCGACCGCTTTTACGATCTCATCTCGGCACTGCACAAATCGGTTCGTGGTTCAGCCCCGGATGCGGCGCTTTACTGGTACGCGCGCATCATCACTGCCGGTGGCGATCCGCTGTACGTGGCGCGGCGGCTGCTGGCGATTGCTTCGGAAGATGTCGGTAATGCCGATCCGCGCGCCATGCAGGTAGCAATTGCCGCATGGGATTGTTTTACCCGCGTCGGGCCTGCGGAAGGGGAACGTGCAATTGCCCAGGCAATTGTTTATCTGGCCTGCGCGCCAAAAAGCAATGCTGTTTATACCGCCTTCAAAGCGGCGATGCGTGATGCACGTGAGTTCCCGGATTACGATGTGCCGGAACATCTGCGCAATGCACCGACGAAGCTGATGAAAGAAATGGGCCTCGGCAAAGAGTACCGTTACGCGCATGACGAACCCAATGCCTATGCGGCCGGCGAGGTGTTTTTCCCGCCGGAAATGGCGCAGACGCGCTACTATCAACCCACCAATCGTGGCCTTGAAAGCAAGATCGGTGAAAAACTCGCCTGGCTTGCTGAACAGGATCAAAATAGCCCGATAAAACGCTACCGCTGATAAACGCGTTACGGTAAGGTGAGCAAGGATTTCAATGCATTCCGGTGGAATGCATCCCTCCATTCGTTCAATCAACCTTTTATTACACAGGATAAGCATGCTCGATCCCAATCTGCTGCGTAATGAGCCAGACGCAGTCGCAGAAAAACTGGCACGCCGGGGATTTAAACTGGATGTGGATACGCTGCGCTCCCTCGAAGAGCGTCGTAAGGTGTTGCAGGTAGAAACTGAAAACCTGCAGGCTGAGCGTAACTCCCGCTCCAAATCCATCGGTCAGGCCAAAGCACGTGGGGAAGATATCGAGCCGCTGCGTCAGGAAGTGAACGCGCTGGGCGAACGCCTGGATGCGGCGAAAGCAGAGCTGGATACCCTGCAGAACGAAATTCGTGACTTTGCGCTTGCGCTGCCTAACCTGCCGGCCGATGAAGTGCCGCTGGGTAAAGATGATAGCGAAAACCAGGAAGTGAGCCGCTGGGGCCAGCCGCGCCAGTTCGATTTCCCGGTGAAAGACCATGTTGAGCTGGGTGAAGCGGTCAAAGGGCTGGATTTCGCCTCGGCGGTGAAACTGACCGGTTCACGCTTTATCGTGATGCAGGGCCAGATTGCCCGTCTCCATCGTGCGCTGAGCCAGTTCATGATCGATCTGCACAGCCAGCAGCACGGTTATCTGGAAACCTACGTGCCGTATCTGGTGAACCACGAGACGCTGTACGGTACCGGTCAGTTACCAAAATTTGGTGAGGATCTGTTCCATACCAAACCGCTGGGCGAAGAAGCAGGCAGCAGCAACTATGCGCTGATCCCGACCGCCGAAGTGCCGCTGACTAACCTGGTGCGCGATGAGATCGTTGAAGAGGAATCTCTGCCGATCAAACTCACTGCCCACACGCCTTGCTTCCGTTCCGAAGCCGGTTCTTACGGACGCGATACGCGCGGTTTGATCCGTATGCACCAGTTCGACAAAGTGGAGATGGTGCAGATCGTCGCACCGGAAACCTCTATGGAAGCGCTGGAAGAGCTGGTCGGCCATGCAGAGAAAGTCCTGCAGCTGCTGAACCTGCCGTACCGTAAAGTGCTGCTGTGCACGGGTGACATGGGCTTCGGCTCAGCCAAAACCTATGACCTGGAAGTCTGGCTGCCGGCGCAGGACACCTACCGTGAAATCTCCTCCTGCTCGAATATGTGGGATTTCCAGGCGCGCCGCATGCAGGCTCGCTGCCGCAGCAAAACGGACAAAAAACCGCGTCTGGTGCACACGCTGAATGGTTCAGGCCTGGCGGTGGGTCGTACGCTGGTAGCCGTGCTGGAAAACTATCAGCAGGCGGATGGTCGCATTGCGGTGCCGGACGTGCTGCGCCCGTATATGGGCGGGCTGGAATATATCGGCT
This sequence comes from Pantoea sp. Pa-EAmG, assembly GCF_030024295.1. NCBI lineage: Bacteria > Pseudomonadati > Pseudomonadota > Gammaproteobacteria > Enterobacterales > Erwiniaceae > Pantoea > Pantoea sp. Pa-EAmG. Next base: position 5,841 of record NZ_JASEWO010000137.1, on the reverse strand, counting down.
AATTTGCACTCATGCACAAACCCGGCTCAGGCCGGGTTTTTTATTTCTTAAGCGCATCAGCCATTATTTTTTAACCGGAATTAATCAGAAATAAACGTTATCGTAATGGCTGCGCGTCAAACCATCAAAAATGTATAAATTCATGTAGATAGATTCAGATATAAGACCTTTCTCAAGCCCTGTAACCCGCTGAAGATAAAAATAATAAATTGTTCAGCAGCAAAATGTGCGGCGCTGTTTTTTTGCACATTGACTTTGCCATCGTCAATGGCAAACTGCGCGCAAATCTGTTCATTTCTTTTGGTTTTATTCCCTATGTCAACCTGGTCGCGCCCCGTCCTGCTGCTGCTTTGCGGCTTAATGCTAATGACGGTGTCTATTGCTGTGCTTAATACGCTGGTGCCGCTGTGGCTCACTCACGATCAACTGCCGACCTGGCAGGTGGGCATGGCGAGCTCTGCTTATTACACCGGCAACTTACTGGGCACCTTGCTGGCGGGCTGGTTGATTAATCGCTATGGCTTTAATCGCTGCTTTTACCTTGCCAGCGTACTGTTTGCGCTGGCAACCATGGGCATGGTGCTGCTGGACGGCTTTTACAGCTGGACGCTGCTGCGCTTCACCGCGGGCGTAGGCTGTGCACTGATTTGGGTGGTGGTTGAGAGTGCACTATTGTGCAGCGGTACCGTGCGCAATCGCGGTCAGCTGCTGGCCGCTTACATGATCATCTACTATCTTGGCACCGTTGCCGGTCAGCTGCTGGTGAGCCGTGTCTCGACAGAACTGCTGCACGTCATTCCCTGGGTGAGCGCGCTGATCGTCTGTGCCGTGCTGCCCGTGGTGTTTGTGCAGGTCAACGCCGGTGCGGCTACTGAAGAAGCCTCAACCGGGCGTATCTGGAGCATGCTGCGCCGCCGCAGTTCGCGTTTGGGTATCAACGGCTGCATTATCTCCGGTATCGTGCTCGGTTCGCTCTACGGCCTGATGCCGCTTTATCTTTCGCATCAGGGCATGAGCGATGCCACCGTAGGTTACTGGATGGCGCTGCTGGTCAGTGCCGGGATTGTCGGTCAGTGGCCGGTAGGACGTCTTGCCGACCGCTTTGGTCGCCTGATGGTGCTGCGCGTGCAGGTGTTCGTGGTGATTCTGGGTGCGATTGCTATGCTGAGCGGAACGGCAATGGCACCGGCACTGTTTGTGCTGGGGCTGGCTGGCTTTACGCTTTATCCGGTGGCCATGTCCTGGGCGTGTGAAACGGTGGCGCATCATGAACTGGTGGCGATGAATCAGGCGCTGCTGTTCAGTTATACCGTTGGCAGTCTGGTCGGGCCGGGGATGACCGCGATGCTGATGCAGAACTATTCCGATCGCCTGCTGTTTGTGATGATTGCGGTGGTGGCGCTGGTCTATCTGGTGATGCTGCTGCGTAAAGCCGATCAGCATGCAACACCGGTGGCGCATGCCTGATGGCAGTGCTTAAACGGGACATTCGCAACCTGTCGCAAATGTCCCGGCGGTAACCCCTCTGTTTCTTGCCGGCGAAGCTTCAGCTGCAGGCCAACCGTCTTAATACATGACGTTGTGGCCGTAACCGGCAAGAATATTTTTCACCCGCTCCATGGTCTCTTTCGTTGGCGGCTTCACGCCTTCCAGCTTGTACTCTTCACCCATCGCAATCCATTTATGCTTGCCGAGTTCGTGATAAGGCAGCAGCTCGATCTTCTCAATGTTACTCATGCCTTTAGTAAATTCACCGAGGCGATGCACCGAATCGTCATCGTCCGAATAACCCGGCACCACCACATAGCGAATCCAGGTCCTTTTACCGCGCTTTTGCAGATAGCGGGCGAAATCCAGCGTGCGGTGGTTTGACACGCCGACCAGAATCTCATGGATATCATCGTTGATCTGCTTGAGGTCGAGCATCACCAGGTCAGTTGCATCAAGCAGTTCATCGATCACCGGATCGTAACGGCGCACAAAGCCGTTGGTGTCGAGGCAGGTATGGATGCCCTCGGCCTGGCAGGCGCGAAACCAGTCGCGCACAAATTCAGCCTGCAGAATGGCTTCACCGCCGGATGCCGTCACGCCGCCACCAGACGCATTCATAAAGTGGCGATACGACAGCACATCCCTCATCAGCTCATCGACGGTGATTTCCTTACCGCCGTGAGTGTCCCAGGTATCGCGGTTGTGGCAGTACAGGCAGCGCATCAGGCAGCCCTGGAAGAAGGTGATAAAACGGATGCCGGGACCGTCAACGGTGCCGCAGGATTCAAACGAGTGGATACGACCGATGGTTGACATTGCGATGTATTCTCCGGTTCAGCCTGGCGCGCAGGCGGCACAATCTGTGTTGTGCTCTGAGGATGTAAGTCGGTTTTGCCAGACTGCCTGCAAAAGCAGACTGGCGAAACTGGCTTGTGGAGAAAAGGCTCCCGCAGGAGCCTTTCGATTACAGTGAGGAGGATTACAGCGACTGAGTAAAGGTACGGGTAATCACATCCTGCTGCTGCTCTTTCGTCAGCGAGTTGAAACGTACGGCATAACCGGAAACGCGGATGGTCAGCTGTGGATATTTCTCAGGGTGCTCCATGGCATCCAGCAGCATTTCACGGTTCATGACGTTAACGTTCAGGTGCTGGCCGCCCTCGATACTGGCTTCGTGATGGAAGTAACCATCCATCAGGCCAGCAAGGTTGGTTTTACGCACGTTATCATCTTTGCCCAGCGCATTCGGTACGATAGAGAAGGTATAAGAGATACCGTCTTTGGCGTAGGCAAATGGCAGTTTGGCCACGGAAGTCAGTGAAGCGACAGCACCTTTCTGGTCACGGCCATGCATTGGGTTGGCACCTGGTCCAAATGGCGCACCGGAGCGGCGACCATCCGGGGTGTTACCGGTTTTCTTACCGTATACCACGTTGGAGGTGATGGTCAGTACCGACTGCGTTGGCACCGCATTACGGTAGGTCTGCAGTTTCTGAATTTTCTTCATGAAACGTTCAACCAGGTCACAGGCCAGATCATCCACGCGCGGGTCATTGTTACCGAACTGCGGATATTCACCTTCAATTTCGAAGTCCACTGCCAGACCATCGGCGTCACGTACCGGTTTCACTTTGGCATATTTAATCGCTGAAAGTGAGTCCGCGGCGACAGACAGGCCCGCGATACCACACGCCATGGTACGGTAAACGTCACGATCGTGCAGCGCCATCAGCGCGGCTTCATAACTGTACTTATCATGCATGTAGTGGATGATGTTGAGTGACGTGACGTACTGTTTTGCCAGCCAGTCCATGAAGTGGTCCAGACGCGCCATCACGGTGTCATAATCCAGCACATCGTCAGTGATTGGCGCTTCTTTCGGGCCGACCTGCATTTTCAGCTTCTCGTCCACACCGCCGTTGATTGCGTACAGCAGTGTTTTTGCCAGGTTGGCACGTGCGCCGAAGAACTGCATTTGTTTACCGACAATCATCGGGCTCACGCAGCAGGCGATGGCGTAGTCATCATTGTCAAAGTCCGGACGCATCAGGTCATCGTTCTCATACTGCAGCGATGAGGTGTCGATGGAGACTTTTGCCGCATATTTTTTGAAGTTAACCGGCAGCTTCTCAGACCACAGGATGGTCATGTTTGGTTCCGGTGATGGACCCATGGTGTACAGCGTGTTCAGGAAGCGGAAGGTGCTTTTCGTCACCAGCGTACGACCGTCAACGCCCATACCAGCCAGTGATTCAGTGGCCCAGATTGGGTCGCCAGAGAACAGTTCATCGTATTCCGGCGTACGCAGGAAGCGCACCATACGCAGTTTCATCACCAGATGGTCAATCAGCTCCTGTGCCTGCTCCTCGCTCAGTTTACCGGCTTTGATATCGCGCTCGATGTAAACGTCAAGGAAGGTGGACACGCGACCAAACGACATTGCGGCACCGTTCTGTGATTTCACTGCTGCGAGGTAACCGAAGTAGGTCCACTGTACTGCTTCCTGCGCGGTGGTGGCTGGCAGAGAGATATCAAAGCCATATTTGGCTGCCATCTCTTTGATCTGGCCCAGTGCGCGGTGCTGTTCAGAAATCTCTTCACGCAGGCGAATGGTGGCTTCGAGATCAACGCCATTTTCCATGTCACTCTGCAGTGAGTTGAACTGAGCCACTTTGTCTTTCATCAGGAAGTCGATGCCGTACAGCGCGACGCGACGGTAGTCACCGATAATACGACCGCGGCCATACGCATCTGGCAGACCGGTCAGCACGCCGGATTTACGGCAGCGCAGGATATCCGGGGTGTAAACGTCAAACACGCCCTGGTTGTGGGTTTTGCGGTAATCGGTGAAAACTTTCTTCAGCGCCGGGTCCAGCTCGCGGCCGTAAACTTTACAGGAGCCTTCCACCATTTTAATGCCGCCAAACGGGATAATGGCGCGTTTCAGCGGGGCTTCAGTCTGCAGACCAACGATGGTTTCCAGCGATTTGTTAATATAGCCCGCATCATGTGAGGTGATGGTAGACGCTAAATCAGTGTCGAAATCAACCGGTGCATGGGTACGGTTTTCAATTTTGATGCCTTCCAGCACGCTGTCCCACAGTTTGGTAGTGGCTGGCGTCGCGCCGGCGAGGAATGCTTCGTCACCTTCATACGGCGTGTAGTTTTTTTGGATGAAGTCACGGACGTTGACGCTGTTCTGCCATTCACCGGCGCTAAATCCTTCCCAGGCTGACGCCATTTTTTCATTCAGTTCGGACATGATATACCTGCCTTATTTAGGGAGACTGTAACGTATGGCGCGCTGCTCAGCACGCCCGTACTTAATGACTCAGTGCGCGGACTCACCGTCGCGCAGATAGATAACCCAATAGGTCAACCCGACTAACAGACCGCCGCCAATGATGTTGCCGATGGTTACGGGAATCAGGTTATTAACAATAAAATCGCCAATGCCCAGTGCAGGAAATTGCGCCGCGCTGGCACCGGTCATCTGCCAGAATTCCGGGCTGGCAAAATCGCGAATCATAATGGCCATCGGGATCAGGAACATATTGGCGATGCTGTGCTCAAAGCCGCTGGCTACGAACATCGCAACCGGTAAAATCATCGCCACCATTTTGTCGAGCAGGCTGCGGCCGGAGTAGCTCATCCACACCGCCAGACACACCATCAGGTTAGCCAGTGTACCGAGGCTTACCGCTTCGATAAACGTATGATGCATTTTGTGGTCGGCGGTCTGTAAGACATTCAATCCCCAGGCACCATTTGCGACCATATGCTCACCGGCCAGCCAAATCAGCGCCACAAAAAACAGCGCGCCGCACAGGTTGCCAACGTAGACATTGAGCCAGTGACGACCCAGTTGCAGCCAGGTAATGCGTCCGCTGGCTTTTGCCACCACGATCAGCACCGTTGAAGTAAACAAATCAGCGCCGCAGACCACTACCAGCATCAAACCCAGTGAGAAGCAGATGCCACCGATTAATTTAGCCATGCCGTACGGCATAGTGCCGCTGCCGGTGGTGGCGGTGATATAAAACACAAAGGCAATGGAAATAAAGACGCCAGCAGTGATAGCCAGAAAGAAGGTGGTTAAGGGATGTTTCGTCGCTTTAAAGACACCGGCATCTTCTGCGACTTTTGCCATCGCCGCCGGTAATAATGAATTAAAAGGGTTGTCAGCTTTCACACTAACGCTCTCCAGAAATTGTCTGTAAAGATACTAACAAAGGAGTATAGGTCAGGAGTTGATGTGGATCATATTTGCCGAAACGGCAGGGTTAAGCAAAGCCGCAAAACGACCAGAAAATCAATTAAGATATTGAAATTTATTCAATAAATAATTTT
>NZ_JASEWO010000348.1:0-1381 GCF_030024295.1 Pantoea sp. Pa-EAmG | reverse complement strand
CGAACTTCGCCCCGGAACTGTTCCGTCGCATTCGCCTGCGCGATCCGCTGAAGCAGAAACAGCTGCTGAAAGGGCTGGTCCAGCTGTCGGAAGAGGGCGCCGTGCAGGTGTTCCGTCCGGTGCACAACAACGATCTGATCGTGGGTGCGGTGGGCGTGCTGCAGTTTGATGTGGTCGTGGCGCGTCTCAAGAGCGAGTACAACGTTGAGGCGATTTACGAGGCCATCAACGTGTCGACCGCCCGCTGGGTTGAATGCAGCGACGCGAAGAAGTTTGACGACTTCCAGCGCAAAAACGAGATCAACCTGGCGCTCGATGGCGGTGACAACCTCACCTATATCGCCCCGACCATGGTCAACCTCAACATCACGCAGGAGCGCTATCCTGACGTGACCTTCCGTAAAACGCGCGAACACTAAGTTCGCCGTCTTCACCGGGCTGCTGCTTTCTGCCGCCCGGTTTTCTCCGATACAGACTCCTCTTAATTGCGCTGCGGTTATCGCTTTTTGGCGAGATATCAACCACAAAAGCCAGCAAAAGCTGTAATCCCTACTATGATTATTCTGTCGGACGAGAAAACGGACCTGTGGGTCTGATTACGTCCATCACGCAGCAACGTGGTGTGTTGCTGGCGCATTCGCGGTTGCGAGTGGGTTAACTGATTGAAGGATGATATCGATGAATAAGACTAAGATTGCTAAAACCCTGATTGCTGCACTGGCCGGTACTGCGCTGTTAAGCGGCGCGGCAATGGCGGCTGATACCAGCAGCAGCGCGGGTTCCAAAATCGATAGTTCTATGAAAAAAGTCGATGGCTTTATGGATGACAGCGGCATCACCGCCAAAGCCAAAGCCGCGCTGGTGGACGATGAAGCGATTAAAAGTACGGATATCTCCGTCAAAACGCAGCAAGGCGTCGTGACGCTGAGCGGTTTTGTCACCTCGCAGGACCAGGCCGAGAAGGCTGTGGCGCTGGTGCAGAAGGTGGAAGGGGTTAAATCCGTCAGCGACAAACTACACGTCAGAGACAGCAAACAGAGTTCATTGAAAGGTTATGCAGGTGATGCAGCAACCACCAGTGAAATAAAAGCTAAACTTTTAGCAGATGACATTGTGCCATCGCGCAACGTGAAGGTGGAAACCACCGATGGCGTGGTACAGCTGTCCGGGGAAGTGGCGAATCAGGCCCAGTCCGATCGGGCTGAGAAGATCGCCAAAGCCATTGAAGGCGTGAAAAGCGTGAAGAATGACCTGAAGGTGAAATCTTAACGCAACCGGAACGGCATCACCAACGGTGCCGTTCCGCATTAAATACAGTGATGTGAAGAATAAGCAGTTCGATTTTCACTATGGTAAAGGAGAGGCTTATGTTTCGTTGGGG
>NZ_JASEWO010000347.1:0-1396 GCF_030024295.1 Pantoea sp. Pa-EAmG | reverse complement strand
GATTTCGCATTCTCTGGCGTTACTTCGAGAATTTTATTAAAGCGAATCACTTTCTTATCCATATCGACGTCGGCTTTGCCCAGACCTTCAATGCTCAGGTCTTTAGTGACTTCTTTACCCTGCAGCAGCTGATCGGCAACCGAAACCAGAGCGTAACCGGCATCTTTTGGATCCCACAGCAGGACTTTTTTGATGTCACCGCGCATCAGATATGGCGCAGCCTGAGCCGGCATAGCGATACCGACAACTGCGATCTTGTTTTTCGCGCGCTTCTGCTGAACCGCCTGACCGGCACCGATCGGACCGAGCGAGCCGAAACCGATAATCCCTTTCAGATCAGGATAGGTTTTCATTAAATCCAGCGTGGTGGAATATGACTTATCAATATTTTCAGCCACCGGCAGGCGTGACGTGACTTCATGCATGTCCGGGTATTTTTCTTTCTGATATTTGATCGCCGCGTTGGCCCACGCATTATGTAATGGCACGGTCAAAGAGCCGACATAAATGGCATAACCGCCTTTGCCACCCATATCTTTTGCCAGCTCGTCCATATTGGCTTCCGCATATTTCTGGCTGTCGATGGTTTCAACATCCCACTGACCAATTTGCTGGTCCGGCGATTCATGGGTTAATACCACGATGCCCTGGTCGCGCGCTTTTTTCAGTACCGGCTCCAGTACTTTGGCATCGTTTGGCACCACAATGATGGCGTCAACTTTTTTGGCAATCAGATCTTCAATCACCTTGACCTGCTGCGCCGGATCGGGCGTCGAGGCGCCAACCTGATAGGCGTTGACATCCAGTTTCTGCGCGGCTTCTTTTACGCCGACTTCCATGCGGGTGAACCACGGAATACCGGTAACTTTGGCCACCACCGCGATATCGTAAGGTTTGGCAGCGAATGAGGGTGTTGTGAATAACATGCACGCTGAAACCACACATGCGCTGACTAATGCGAGGTTAAATTTCATTTTGGTACCTTTCTGATGAGGTTCTGATATAGGGAACAGGCGGTTGCTATTTAATTCACGCTCAGAGATTAACTTACCCGTACATAGGTTTTCGCGCAGATGTGATGGAAATGTGAGCAAAGCCCATTAATGTTAAATTATATAATTATTCGTGTTAATAAATAGTTAACCACAAAGCCGAGGTGGCAAGCTTTCGGGGCTGATGATGGCTTTAGCTGCCAAAATGAAACATTAAACACCAATAAATTAACAATATTTTTACATACCAGTGTCCCGCAGAGAGATTTATGGCTGAAAAGTTAGCGCCATCTATTTTAAATTGCACGGATTGTGAACAGCGTCACGGGAGCAGGCCAAGAGGTTTTGCACTGCCTGCGCAAGTGTCCGGAGACGATGTAGACACATCCGCACCAGAGGCAGAT
>NZ_JASEWO010000346.1:0-1402 GCF_030024295.1 Pantoea sp. Pa-EAmG | reverse complement strand
TCCGTAAGCTGATTGCCGGGCCGTCAGTGTATATTTGCGACGAATGTGTTGATTTATGCAACGACATCATTCGCGAAGAGATTAAAGAAGTGGCTCCGCACCGTGAGCGCAGTGCACTGCCGACACCGCATGAAATCCGTCATCATTTAGATGATTACGTCATCGGTCAGGAAAGGGCGAAAAAAGTGCTGGCGGTAGCGGTCTATAACCACTACAAACGTCTGCGCAACGGCGATACCAGTAATGGAATCGAACTGGGCAAAAGTAACATTCTGCTGATCGGTCCAACCGGTAGCGGTAAAACCTTGCTGGCTGAAACCCTGGCGCGTTTGCTGGATGTTCCGTTCACCATGGCGGATGCCACCACCCTGACCGAAGCCGGTTATGTGGGTGAGGATGTGGAAAACATCATCCAGAAATTGCTGCAGAAGTGTGATTACGATGTGCAGAAAGCACAGCGCGGTATCGTTTATATCGATGAAATCGATAAGATTTCTCGTAAGTCAGATAACCCGTCAATCACGCGTGACGTTTCCGGTGAAGGCGTACAGCAGGCGTTGCTGAAGCTTATCGAAGGTACCGTTGCCGCCGTTCCGCCGCAGGGTGGACGTAAGCATCCACAGCAGGAGTTCCTGCAGGTTGATACGTCTAAGATCCTGTTCATTTGTGGTGGTGCTTTTGCTGGCCTCGACAAAGTGATTTCCCAGCGCGTGGAAACCGGATCCGGTATCGGCTTCGGCGCTACGGTGAAAGGTAAATCGCAAAAAGCCAGCGAAGGCGAGTTGCTGTCGCAGGTTGAGCCAGAAGATCTGATCAAATTTGGTCTGATTCCAGAATTCATTGGTCGTCTGCCGGTGGTGGCGACGCTGAGTGAATTGAGTGAAGAAGCCCTGATTCAGATTCTGCGCGAACCGAAGAATGCGTTGACCAAACAGTACCAGGCTCTGTTTAACCTTGAAGGTGTGGAGCTGGAGTTCCGTGATGAAGCGTTGACGGCGATCGCTAAGAAAGCGATGTCACGCAAAACCGGCGCGCGTGGTCTGCGTTCTATCGTAGAAGGTGCGCTGCTGGAAACCATGTACGATCTGCCATCGATGGATGACGTGGAAAAAGTGGTGATTGATGAGTCAGTGATTGACGGTCAATCCGAGCCGATGTTGATTTATGGTAAGCACGAAGCTCAGGCTTCTGGCGAATAAATAAACAATCTAACCATGTTGTTATCTTAAAAAAGGGGAAAATGTTTCCCCTTTTGTTTTTCTCTCTCCCCTGACATTGAATGTCGACCAAGCATCCCCATATACTCAATATCCTGTGGGTTGAACTGCAAACTTCTTTTACGCGGTACCCATCACCTGGCGGACATTAAACTAAGAGAGAGCTCTATGAATCCTGAGCGTTC